>JANOWM010000129.1:0-6850 GCA_031417875.1 Candidatus Altimarinota bacterium | reverse complement strand
CGGCCATCAGCGCGTCGATGAAAGAGTCTTGACTAAAAGAAAGTGCAGAAATCCAGCAAGCAAAGAAAATATATAATAGACTCGCAAATGGTATCCTTGATGGTGCTATTTCTATACTTAAGTTTGAGGATTTTACTCTTGCTACTGGACATGTCCACGACTTTAATAAAGATGTCGTATGAGCAATCGATACAACAATTACGGAAAAACCATATATGCTTCTCGGAGATATGAATGTAAAAAAATGAGAAAAAGTTTTGACACATCCTCCATTTGCTACTCCAGACTGGGAAAGTATCATTGATTCAGAAACTCGTACTTTCGGGTTTCGTCCAGGATGAGGTATATGAAACCGCATTGCAATGGAGCTCTCTCATTTTCAACCTGATATTCTGGTCGTAAAAGGAATGAAACCCCTGCGAGTATCGACAGTACGTTCCAAGAGCGATCACGATGGGATAGCTGCGACAGTAGAGATCTCAGATCTTAAACCATAGGGTATTTGTAAATAAATTTGACTTCCTCCTATTTTCACTATAATCCCTCCATCGCACTTATAAAATTCTACGAAAGATTCACTTTATAAGGGCATTTTCTCGTGTATTCATCTATTCGTCAATCTATTTTTCTTTCTCATTCGTCTTCTTGTCATGGAGCGAACGGAGAATAGATATTGCGAATAATCTACCTTCTAACATCTACTTTCCATGACAAAAGCAAAAGAAACGAAGGTTTCTTCAAAAGTACTTCAAGATATGAAACATCTTGGAGAGATTTATCATGATCAGTGAAGATACTTCTTCACCGACGATCGAACGATTCTCGAACTTCCTGGACTCATCGAAGTTCAGCTCGATAGTTACAAAAATTTTCTTGACGTCAAACTTGATCAAGCATTTAACGAAGTTTTTCCTATCGAAGACTTTTCATGAGAAAAACTCGCTATCTACTACAAGAATTACTCTCTCGAAGAACCAAAATATTCGATGACTGATTGTAAGAGAAAAAATCTGAACTACGAAGCACCTCTGAAGGCTCGATTTGAAATGCTCAATAAGCAATCAGGTGAGATCAAAGAGCAAGATGTCTATCTCGGATGAATTCCTCTCATGACTGAGATGGGAACATTTGTCGTAAATGGTATCGAACGAGTTATCGTTAACCAAATCATTCGTTCAACTGGTATGTTTTTTACCCCAGATGTAAAAAATCCAGGACTCTATGCTATGAAAATTATTCCTCATCGTGGTTCATGGTTTGAAGTAGAAATAGAAAAAAAGGGAATTATTAACGTCAAGATCGATAAAAAAAGAAAAATTCCTTTGACCGTTCTCCTTCGTGCTTGGGGTTTTGAATCAGATGCTGATATTTTGGATAATTTTAAGTGAGAAGATGAGTGGATCACAAAACATATTGCTCCAACGATCGAAAAAGACAAGACAAAATCTCGCATGGATGCTCTTTATGCTATCTACAAACTCCTTCGTCCAGGAGATCTCGGAACAGATGAACGAGTAGAACAACTTTTTCAGACGACATTTTATGATCCAAAAAAGTTCGAGCTCTGAGCGGTTGCTCGTATCAAGACGAATCGCAAACTTTCCAAACATTTTAAAGATCACGGAAAGGCCGTAGATACACCAGATGCAGACAAATTTCTCATTGCACAAGATTTTCTCGCTTGAGTCAAATATCTTCTCTCACTCTGTGATGAGAGAGAAGGATTTTTCGCTGATGATATCGATCACCTCGAGAATCGTCGTGTTCGCTCGGTCGGAGAGCTTGTCTATGATAAGGTCAAAGTTGGTCTCGCTCGTATGGAAAAGATCGCAAAAGATCGTATGACGATTATCGCCGATCTCGAAGAGGCAGTTCCGGGTTCGTTTATAAACTCTCGCCCGATGATTGCGGTGATGCGTGAATTTTTTGGTACGAATCAGCTTTCTCAGTTCATGGACCAATCAAATCCACTTTCAGAACTTTCACATAAACGTCGTGTGACAGCGCTCGGTGTTTGAGGACTTACTCGCGAACGTGCATCATTTGAAGTTCGTGATGTGCATCCTACTCAGTACGGACGAATCTGTCCGATTGCGACTCCAGAAGGACCAAATATCGGTCTTGTTCTTCACTTTGCATCGTATGCTCGTGTCGATAAATATGGATTTATTACGACTCCATTTCGAAAGATTGAACATATCGTGAAAAATGATGAAAAATCTCTCGTGAATAGAATCCTTTTGACTGATCTTCTCGATGAAAAAGGAAAAGTCGTGGTTCCAGAAAAAGTACTTATTACCGAAGATCTTGCAAAAGAAATTACGAAAAAGATAAAAGCTGATACCATCGAGGTTCGTGGATTTCTTTCGAGTGACTATGAGTATGTTGATGCCTTCGAAGAGCGAGATCTTGTTATCGCTGAAGCCAATACAGAAACTGATGCATATGGAAACTTTCTCGATACTCGACTATCCGCTCGTAAATCCAGTGAAGCGACTATCGTCTATGTCCGTGAAGTGACACATATCGATATCTCTCCAAAACAACTCATGAGTGAGACAACAACACTCATTCCATTTTTGGAACATGATGATGCGACTCGTGCGGAAATGGGAACGAATATGATGCGTCAGGCAGTTCCACTCGTAAAAGCTGAAGCTCCAATCGTCGGAACGGGAATGGAACGTATTATCTGAGAATGATCAGGATACGTAATAAAGGCACTCGATGATGGAGAAGTGATCGGAGTCGATGCAAAACATATCTCAGTACTCTATAAAAATGGAAAGAAGGTAACGTATTCACTGAGAACGTTTGAAAGATCAAACCATGACATGCTTATTCACCAATGGGCAAAGGTTCGTACTGGTGATTCTTTTATAAAATGTCAGATCCTCGCAGATGGTCAGTCTATCGATAATGGTGAGCTTGCTGTCGGACGAAATCTCCTCGTTGCCTATATGCCATGGGAAGGATACAACTATGAAGATGCTATTATTATTTCTGAGCGTCTCATGCAGGATGATTACTTCACTTCAGTACATATCAACGAATACGTCATGGATGTCCGTGAAACGAAACTCGGCCCTGAACAAACAACGAATGATATCCCAAATGTCAGTCAAACAAAACTCAAAGATCTCGATGTTGATGGTATTGTCAGGCCGGGAGCCTATGTCAGGTCTGGAGATATATTGGTCGGAAAGGTCACACCAAAGTGAGAAGTCGAGCTCTCTCCAGAGGAAAGACTTTTACGAGCTATCTTCGGTGATAAAAGTAAAGACGTCAAAGATTCATCTCTCATCCTTCCTTCTGGATCAGGAGGAAAAGTTATTGCGACGCATATTCTTCGTCGTGAAGATGGAGATAATCTTCCAACCTGAGTATTTAAACAAGTAAAGGTCTATATTGCACAAACTCGAAAAATCGAGGTGGGTGACAAGATGGCAGGTCGTCATGGAAACAAGGGTATCGTTTCTCGTATTGGTCCGATCGAGGATATGCCATTTTTGGAAGACGGAACGCCAGTTGATATCATCTTGAACCCTCTCGGTGTTATCTCTCGTATGAATATCGGTCAAGTTTTGGAGACGCATCTCTGAGGTGCTGCGAGAAAACTGGGAATCAAAATCGCAACTCCTATATTGAACGGACTTACTATCGAACAAATCAGTGATCTCATGGAAAAAGCATGACTTCCTGCCGATGGGAAAGTGCAACTTTTTAATGGAAAAACGGGTGAAATGTTTAAAGAAAAAACCATGGTTGGAGTCAAATATATGCTCAAGCTTCATCACTTGGTCGAGGATAAGATTCACGCACGAAGCGTTGGTCCATACTCTATGGTGACACAACAGCCTCTCGGTGGTAAGGCACAAAACGGATGACAAAGACTTGGAGAAATGGAAGTGTGGGCACTCGAATGATATGGTGCTGCGAATATTCTCCAGGAAATGCTCACAGTGAAGTCAGATGATATCAATGGACGTACTCAGCTCTATGAAGCAATCGTCAAATGAAAGAAAATTCGTCGTCCAAATGTACCAGAATCATTCAACGTTCTTCTTCGTGAACTCCAAGCACTCAATCTCAATATCGATCTTCTCGCTGAAGATGAAGTGGTTATGCTGGAAAATGTTATGAAAAACCGTTATGCAGAACTCGAAAAATTGGAAGGACAGTTTGATGTTGAAATAGATATTCCATTATTAGAAGAAGTAAAAACAGATGAAGTACCGGTTACTACCAGTATCACAGAAGAAAAAGAGGAATAGTTAGCGCTAAACTCTCGATGTATTCTATCCTCTAATAACTACCACTTATGTTCCCAATGACAAAAGATCTTGAAAACTTTTTAAATGACAAGATTACAGATTATTCTCAAATCGGTAAACATGCATGAAAGCGTGATATTACCGTCGGAAAAAACCTCGATAACCTCGCGGCGATTTCCGTAGGTCTGGCTTCCAGAGATGATGTAAGATGACTCTCTTATGGAGAAGTGCTTATTTCCGAAACTATTAACTATCGTACTCAGCGCCCTGAGCGCGGATGACTGTTTTGTGAACAAATCTTTGGTCCACGAAAAAATTATGAATGTGCATGTGGTAAATACAAGCGCATTCGTTATAAATGAGTTATCTGTGAACGATGTGGTGTGGAAGTAACGACCAGCCAAGTCCGACGCCAGCGAACTGGACATATCGAACTCGCTGCTCCAGTAGCACATATTTGGTATCTCAAAAGTGTTCCATCTCGTATTGGCCTCATGCTCGATATTTCTGTGAAAAAACTTGAGCAAATCATCTACTTTGCTTCGTATATAATTACGGATGTTTATGAAGATAAAAAAGAAGAAGCACTTTCTGAACTCGAAAATGCATATAAAAATCAGAAGATTACCGTCCAAAAAGATCTTCAGGAAACGATGAATGATCTCACTCTGAAACTCGAAGCAAAAGAGATTTCAAAAAAAGAATTTCATGAACTCGAAACACTTCATACGAGAAAAGTAGATGAGCTCGATGCTGAATACTCAAAACTTCGAGATCTTTTAAAGCTTCTTGGGGTGGCAGCGGTTATCTGAGAACTTGATTATCGTATTCTCTATAGCAAATTTCCTCACGTATTTAAGGGAGGAACCGGTGCAGAATATCTCAAACTCCTTTTAGAAAGAATTAATCTCAAAGAATTTATTGCCCGAGAACAAGCAGAACTCAGAATTGCTCCAAAAACAAAACAAAAAAAGATTCTCCAAAAACTGAAGCTCGCGTCTTCATTGTTTAAAAGTGCTCAGCGTCCAGAGAATTTTATTCTTCATGCACTTCAGATTCTTCCACCAGATCTTCGTCCGATGATTCAGCTCGATGGTGGACGATTCGCATCATCAGATCTCAATGATCTCTATCGTCGTGTGATCAACCGAAATAATCGTCTCCGCAAACTCTCTGAGCTCGGTGCTCCAGAAGTTATCCTCAAAAATGAGAAACGAATGCTTCAGGAAGCGGTCGATATGCTCATAAACGGAGACGTGCGATCAAACCGCCCGGGGTATACAACTGCTACGAAGAAAAAACTTAAATCTCTTGCTGATATCCTGAAATGAAAACAAGGTCGATTCAGACAAAACCTCCTCGGTAAACGTGTCGACTATTCTGGTCGTTCTGTTATCGTCGTTGGTCCAGAACTCAAGATGAATGAGTGTGGTCTTCCAAAAAGTATGGCATTGACCTTATTTAAGCCGTTTGTTATCGGAAAGCTTATCGAAACTGAGACAGCCTACAACGTAAAACACGCTGAAAAAATTATCGAAGAAAAAACAAAAGAAGTATGGGATACGCTTGATGAAGTAATCAAATGAAAATACGTTCTATTAAATCGTGCTCCGACGCTTCACCGACTTGGTATCCAGGCATTTCGACCAGTACTTATCGATGGAAAGGCGATTCGTCTTCATCCACTCTGTTGTACAGCGTTTAATGCCGACTTTGATGGAGATCAAATGGCCGTCCATCTTCCACTTACTATGGAAGCTCAAGGAGAAGCCGCAAATCTCATGGTGACTTCGAAAAATATGCTCAATCCTTCAAATGGTGAGCCAATCGTTGCTCCTTCGCAAGATATGATTCTCGGATGTTACTATCTGACGAAGCTCGATCCTGGTCAGGCAGTGCATGTATTTGCTGATGGAAATGATGTGATGGCAGCATATGAAAATAATGTTATTACCCTCCATACTCCGATAAAAATTCGTTTTGATAAAAAAATCATCGATACGACGTATGGTCGATTTCTCTTCAACGAAATTCTTCCAAAAGAACTTCAGTATGTAAATGAAACTATCGGAAAAAATGGTGCGAAGAAAATCCTTTCTCGTTCTTTCGATATCCTCGGATGAGAAGAAACAGCCTATCTTGCTGATGCTATCAAGAATCTTGGATTTAAATACGCAACGCTTTCAGGACTCACAGTTTCGGCTTTTGATATGATTATTCCAGTAGAAAAATACGAATATGTGAGAGAGGGAGAAGAAAAAATCAAAGAAATACAGAAAGCTTTTTGGCATGGACTTCTCACTGATAATGAGCGTTACCTTCAGTCGCTTCAAGTATGGAGCGCGGTCAAATCTCGCATCGAAAAAGAAATGAAAAAGAACTTTGATCCAAAAAATCCTATTTACAATCTCGTAGATTCAGGAGCGAGATGAAACTGGTGAAATGTGACTCAGCTTTGTGGAATGAAATGACTCGTAGTATCTCCAACCGGAAAAACTATTGAGCTTCCGATTAAATCAAACCTCAAGGAAGGATTTTCAACACTCGAATACTTTATCGCGACACACGGTGGACGT
>JANOWM010000128.1:0-16556 GCA_031417875.1 Candidatus Altimarinota bacterium | reverse complement strand
TCCAGGATCGCTTCGGTCCTCGCGATGACAAGAAACAGAAACCTTTTCGAGTAAGAGTCTCTTTCCTTCAAAATAAGTAAAAACCCCTGGCCATGGAGTATATGCTTGCCACTTTCGGTATATGATTTCTGATGATTCACTCCAGTCTATAAGTCCATCCTCTTTTTCGATTTTTTTACAGTAACTTGCCTCTTCAGATTTCTGTGGAAGTGATGTAATCCCTCACATTTCTAGCTCTCTCAAAGTATCTACGAGTGTTGGTCATGAAACTTCAGAAAATTTCGTAAAAAGAGTCTCACTTGTCTCACTAGAGTCGATAGGAATGGATCGAATTTTGAGGATGTCACCTTCGTCCATTCACTCACTCATTTTCATGATCGTCACTCCCGTTTCTCTTTCACCATGAAGAAGTACTGACTGTATCGGAGAGGCTCCACGGTATTTTGGGAGGATAGACCCATGTACGTTTATGCACATTTTTTTCGGAATTTGGAGAAGCTCGAGTGGAAGAATCTTCCCATAAGCAACCACGATAAAATAATCACATCAAAACGTACGAATATCGTTTAAAAAGTGTTCATTTCCGCGAATTTTCTCAGGAGTGAAGGCGGGAATATTTTTTTTAAGTGCGTATTCTTTTACTGGAGTCGATTTGAGGAGACTCTCCCTCCCGATAGGCTTGTCAGGATTCGTCACGACAAAAACAACTTCAAAATCTGAGACCACAGAAATATCTTCGAGGACCTGCCTTGCGAGTGATGGAGTACCAAAAAATCAGATTCGAATCATAGAGAAAGTATAGAAGGAAGCTCCAAAAAATCAAGTATCAGGAGGAACTCGCTAAGAAATATTGCTTTTTCTCTCAAGTATCGATATACTGAGATTATATTATTTGCGTATTATGTTTCGAAAACTTTTCCTTATTCTCATCATCTCTTTGGGGACGTTTTGCTCAGTTTATGCCGACACTCCGATCACTGACATTCATGTCCGTGATGTTATCATAGGTGGATGAGGCGCAACGAATAATTTCATGAATGAGTTTATATCTCCTGTTTCCGAATTCTTTTTCCAGCCTGGCGCCGTGGGATGAAGTGGCCTGTACTCTCTCTTTATCACTATTGCCTTCAATCTCAAAAATGCGTTTATCGCTATTGCTATTGTTTTTCTCATTATCTGAGTACTCACCCTCCTTTTCTCTCCAGGAAGCGAGGAAGATGTCGCCAAATGGCGAAAAAGTATTCTCTGGGTATCTCTTGGTGTCGTCATTATGCAGCTTGCCTTTTCAGCGTGGAATACCCTCATTCTCAAAAATAGTCTTGGTCAGATTGGAAGTAGTTTTGGATATGAATTTTGGATAAATGTCTTTGCTCCGCTCGTGAAACTCCTTCAAATGCTCGCAGCCCTGGGGTTTATCGCTATGATGTTCTTTGCTTTTTATCGACGTATAACCGCATCGGGAGATGAAGAAAAACTCAAAAAGGCAAAAAATAGCCTTATTTATGCGATTATCGGATTTTTTCTCATAAAAATTCCTGAAACTTTTGTCAGTAAAATTTATGGTTCTCCTGATTGTCAGGCCGGGTGATGGCTTAATTTTTGAAGCTGTGAAATCAAAAAACAAAATTTGAGCGAAGTAGTAGGCATTATCGCCAAGATATTTAATTATTTCAATACGTTTTTGACTATTCTCTGTGTCCTCATGATTGTTTATGCTGGTTGGCTCGTTCTCATCTCATGAGGTGAGGAAGAAAAGCTCAAAAAGGCAAAAAATATTATTCTCTACATTCTTATTGGTTTTGTTATTTTGGTTGGCTCACATGCTATTTTTCGCTTTTTTATTCTTCAAGGATAAAACCTCACTATGCCGATATCTGAACTTTTTTTCATCGTATTTTTCGCGCTCATAGCACTCACCTTTTTCTATGTAACTACGAGGCGTAATATCGCTATAAAACGATCTGCAGAGATGGTATTTCTTCGTGTGATCATCGCGCGAAAAGACAGTGATATGGATGAAAAAAAAGAAACGGTGAAGGACTTCCGGGAGCAAATATCGATTATGGAACAGCTCCTCGCGAGTCTCAAATCTCTCTACTCTCACTCGATAGCATGATGGCTCTTCGGTCAAGAATACCTCTCACTCGAGTATGTTGCTCACGGTGAGGAAATTTACTTTTATATTGTGGTTCCAAAAAGAGCCAAACTTTTGGTCGAAAAACAGATTATCGGATTTTATCCAGACTGTCTCATCGAAGAAACTCCAGAAGTAAACATATTTGAGGGACGAAAAGTAATTCGTGGTGAAATCATGAAACTCAAGCTTCCATATGAATTTCCGATTCGTACGTACCAAAAACTCGAGTCAGATAGTATGAATGGGATTCTTTCGGCTCTTTCACGTATCGAAAGTGATGCATCGGCAGCTATACAGATTCTCCTTCGTCCGGTCGATGATGACTGGCAAGAGATTATCAAGAAAAAAATAAAAAAATCTGAGAAAAAAGGTGGTCACCATATGAGCTGGAATCCCCTCCATTGGCTCAGTGGATTTATCGATATATTTTCGAGAGGAAGTGACGATGCACCAAAATCTCCAGACTCAGGAGGGGATGATGAAGAGGCTATCGATGATGATGGACTCATGAAGGAAAAAATGAAAAAAACAGGATATGCCGTCACGATTCGTATTATTACCACATGATCCAGTGAAGAAAAAACTGACGCAGAACTCTCAAATATTATATCAGCGTTTTCTCAGTTCACTTCACCGGCTTATAATAAATTTAAAGCCGTGAAACGAAAGAGTCTTTCTGTTCTTATCAACCACTATATCTTTCGTCAATTTGCCTGGTGGCAACGAGCTCCTATCATGAATAGTGAAGAACTCGCGACACTCTATCATTTTCCTCACTCAAAATATAATAAACAACCAGAGATTCGGTGGCAACGATTCAAGATCGTCAAAGCTCCCACCAATATAGCCAAGGAAGGGCTCTATATCGGGGATAATGATTTTCGTGGTGAAAAAAAGCCAATATTTATCAAAACAGAAGATCGTTTTCGTCACTTCTACGTCATCGGTCAAACTGGTACGTGAAAGTCATCTATTATGACGATAATGATGCGCCAAGATGTCAAAGCGGGACGATGAATCGCTGTCATGGATCCTCATGGAGATCTCGCAAAAGATCTTCTAAATTTTATACCAAAAACTCGTGCTGATGATCTGGTATATTTTGATCCTGGGGACTTATCGAGGCCAATGGGTTTGAATCTCCTCGAAGCAAATAGTGAAGATGAAAAGCAAATGGTGGTAGCAGATGCGACCAATATCATGATCAAGCTCTTTTGAAATGAAATATTTGGTCCACGTATCCAGGATTACTTTCGAAATGGCTGTTTGACGCTCCTAGATTATCCTCAGTGAGGGGCTATTACCGATCTTATCAGGCTCTTTACTGATGAAAACTTTCAGCGTGAAAGGCGAACGACACTCAAAAACCCAATTGTCAGATCATGGTGGGATCATACCTACGCGAAAATGTGAGAACGTGAAAAGTGAGAGATTATTCCTTACTTTGCCGCCAAATTTGGGCAATTTATCACCAATACCCTCATGCGAAATATCGTCGGTCAGACGAAAAGCGCTTTTGATATCGAAGAAATTATGGCACATGAACGCATCCTTCTCGCTTCTCTTTCGAAATGAGTTCTCGGGGATTTGAACTCGAACCTTCTGGGTATGATTCTCACCTCAAAAATCCAAATTGCTGCTATGAAACGACAGAAAATGACAGTAGCCGATCGAAAAGATTTTTTTCTCTATATCGATGAATTTCAGAATTTTGTGACTGACTCGATCGAATCTATCCTCTCAGAAGCTCGTAAGTATCGCCTCGGGCTCGTACTCGCTCATCAGTACCTCGGACAGCTCCAAAAGTCTGATGCCCTCACAAAATCTCAGCTCAATCTCAAGGACGCTATTTTCGGTAACGTCGGATCTATCATGAGCTACAAGATTGGTCCCGAAGATGCTGAAATCATGGCAAAACAATTCGCTCCTGCCTACTCAGACCAAGACTTTGTAAATATGGACAAATTTAAGGCAGCCCTCAAACTCTCTGTCGATGGTCAACCGACTCCAGGGTTTTCACTCAATGTCCCTCTCCCATGGCTCGAACAATGAGATCCTGTTATCGGAAATGCCCTGCGGGAGCTTTCTCGACTGAAGTACGGTCGTGAAAGAGAATTTGTCGAAAAAGAAATCATCTATAGAATTGGTGTTGTATAACTATGATTTTACGCTTTCTTGTCTCTGTCATTCTCATATTCCTTTTTTCTGGAGTGATTCACGCCGAGACTTTTGATGAGTATAAAAGTCGTCTCGATACGACTTGTGAATCAGATAAGCCATGGACTGACGAAGATGCGTGAGGAGGAAATACGGTCGAACCTCCGAACTACAGTGAACTCACTAAGACCGCGATTGAATGAGCTCGTTCTCGTTTCCTCAGTGAAACGACGACACCTGATGAACAAGCAAGGCTCGCGCGAGATCTCGATGCTTCATCCCTTAGACGATCAGGATTTCGAACACTCGAGCTCGCTCGAGTCATGTACCGAAGTCGTATGAATCGCGTTTTTGCTTGTTCAGTCATCCTCGCTCGTGAAAATATCACCAAAAATCTTCTCACTGAAATCGAAAAAAAATATCCAACTCCCCAGTCT
This sequence comes from Candidatus Altimarinota bacterium, assembly GCA_031417875.1. Classification (GTDB taxonomy): domain Bacteria; phylum Patescibacteriota; class Gracilibacteria; order BD1-5; family UBA2023; genus JABFSX01. The sequence continues at coordinate 11,825 of JANOWM010000128.1, read as the reverse complement.
GAAATCAAAGAAAAGATACGACGAGAGTGAGAAAAGCTCAAAATCCAAAAACAGTCTCTCGGCTGCAAAGACCCAAGCGGAGAAGAGGCCACGCCTCTGGTAAAACGGGTGATAAATTCTGCTACCAGACAGTACTGTCACTACGATAGCTATCTGCGCTACGTTCGAGACTCTTTTTCTGAAAATGCTGATACACTCCTTTCCCTTGATGCCAATCTTTGGTCCGATGGAGAAAATATTCCAAATCCAGATAAAATGGAGGGATTTGCTCGTACGCTCGCGTATAAGTGAGAGCTCATCACTTCGGAACTTTTACGAGCGCGAAGTCTACTTCCTGTAGCAGTAAAAACATTCCAGGAAATGGAGCGCACTTATGCGATGCACCTTCTCCTCATCGTCATCGCCGACGATTATCTCCGTTTACGAGATAATCTCGCAATCTACTTTAACTCAGTAACTCAGCTTATGGAAAAGATGCAAAATGCACAATTGCCGAATAATCAGTAAAAAGGGCTCAATATTTGCTATAAAAGGAAGGACCTGATATATTTATGGTATAATACCAAAAATATGCAAATACCAATAAAATATAAAAGGCTCTTAATCTCCCTTATACTCTTAGTGAGTTTTCGACCACTTTTCGCTTTGTCACAAGAAGGGACAAATCATTGAGATTATCAAATATATTCATCACTCTCTTCAGTCAACAGTTATGCGTTTAATACGCCGTGACTTATGCTTTTATCAGTATATCAATGATTTACCCTTACTGGATCTATACTACAGTTTTTGGAACTTCCTGCTTGGTTCAATAGCGCTAGTAACCATCCTGGAACTCCCGTTACTAACAAGTCTCTGGTTATAGATAGTTGGGCAAAATATTTGAGCATTACGAGGGAGCTTACCTATGGAAATACCATATCTCAAGGGGACGATAGTTGATATACGAAAATTTCTCTGTTTCAGAATTATTTTCCAGAGAGTAGTAAAATTACCTCTGCTGAAAGGGCTTTATTCGGAAATTCATGAGGTGGAACGAATAGTGTTAGTAGTACGCCTTCACTGGAAAGTGCTCCCACTATTGTCGTCACACACGGTGTCTGCGGAGCAGTGAGCGGAACTATACAAACAGCTCTCACAGAAACAGGAGGGAACCTATGTTCTCTATGAACTGTTTGAAGTTTCTCAGGTACTGGTCCGTGGAACTGGAGTTGTATATGAAATAATAGTGGTACCACTATGAACTGTAGTGCGGACAAACTCGTATCTTCCGGAACTCTCGAAAATAGTGGAACACTCTTCCCCCTTCCTACGCTCACACTCAGTGGCACTCCAACACTCGTTACATACAGTAGTAGTAGTGATATCACTTGGTCGTCAAGTGGTACGACGACATGTACGACACCATGGGGATCTACTTCGACCTGAGGAACATATACGACTCCATCTCTTTTTACAGGAACGACCTACACTATCAGCTGTAGTGGAAGTGGAGGAACAGTCTCAGGAAGTTTGAATATAGATGTAGACCCGCTTCCTCCTGTTCCTACTATTAGCATAACTGGTAGTACTCTCATGGTATTAAATGAATCTGGAAGTTTTACTTTTTCTTCCAATATCACTCTCACATGAAGTGTGAATATTACCCTGATGAGTAGTGGTACTATTTTATGAACCCTCACTCCATCAACGGTCGAACTGAATACAGGAAATCCTTCAAGTACTTTTTCCTTTACAGCGACTGCCACTGGGCAACAGACGATCATATTCTCCAATGATGCCTGATTTGTAAATCCAGAACCACTTTATATAGAAGTGGTGACTCCATCTGAGGTTCCTGCAAGTATTGTCATCGAAGATTGGTCTAGCGGAACATGAGTACCAGCCGGATCTCTGAGTATGGATACACTCATTCGGAGAGATACGTTTATCGACCCAGCGCTCGCTCTTGACTGTGTCGGATGGTCAGAGTTTGGTCCAGCACAGACATCGATACTTCCAGTACTTGGTGGGATACAATTCGGGGCTAAGCTCTTTACTATTGATGCCTGAGGACAGTATACGAGAGAAAGTCATCGCGTTCTCATCATGATGCGTGCTATCGGACTCCGAGATGGACTCTATGGTGATCCTCGATGAGTTCCGACATTTCCTCCCGCTCATAAAATTCGTATTCTCAATGCTTCTGGAGTCACAATCAAAACGATACAAATGCGAGATGGTCTCCCCATGAATCACTCGAGTCTTATCAATGTTCCATTTTCTCCGACACTCCAACTCTACAGAGATCCATTTGTAAACAATGCATTCCCTCAAGTATCGGTATCGTATACACCAGCGCTTCCGAGAGACAAGGCCATGCGTCCATGGGTATCTGCAGGATCATCGTATATTGCATTTTTTGGGGATACTCCAGACTCCTCTCTAGCCGTGAGAGACAAAATACCACGAGTAAAATACGATAACTGGCCAAACAAAAGCACCAATGCTCGAGCAACGTATAATGGAGATGATTTTCATCTCTACGATCCTGATTTCGGATGAAATGGAAATGCTCATCCTGAGGTTATGAGAGAATGGGCAATGTCAAAAAATGAAGCAATTCAAACAAATCCTCCATATCTGTATGGTGGAGGAGCCAACTGGATAAATGCACTTCGTGTCTGATGGGGATATGAACCAGGAGCTCTCGGTGGTATCACTCGAAGATGAGGACCTGGAGGTGTTCGTATGGATCGTACCGTCCTTCCACAAGAAATATTTCAGATGTATCTTTCTCAAACTGGGCGACTCTGGGATGGTCAATCAACCAGCCCTATGGCACGATGATTCGCACTTAATCACGCAAATTACCCAGGGTACTATCCAAAAGACATGTATTCCCTCGACGCCATAGACCAGTTTGATCCAACCCCTCAACCAACAGTGAATTGAGGATCCAGTACTGCTGTTTTACAATATTATGGAACGCTCACAAATTATGCGAATAACACTGGTGCTATATGGATCCTCGATGATTACGGGGGTGCTGTACAGGCTATAGCATGAGTACTCGAGTGGTCAAAATCATGATCTCATATCGGAAATGGGATGCATCCACGAAATGGATGGAGCCCAGATAGTGAACATGCCAATAGAGATGGTACAGCTTGGGCAACTCTTCTTTACTCTGATCCCCTCTTTGCTCGTATGGCAGAAAACATGATGATGTTTGAAACCAATCTTATCACAAAGAATCTCAGTAACTGAACGTGGAATCAATGAACTTCAGCAGCACTGCATATTGCAGATGCTGGAGCAGGATATTGGAACTCCCGAACCAATATCCTCCCTCTTCCTATCGCGACGATGATGTGGTGGATAGCTACAGAAAATGGTGTCTATAAACGCTCAGAAATAGAAGGAAAATTTCATACATTCTTTGCAAAGTGGAAAACAGACATCCGAGACAATTTTCCTGCAACAAATCTCGCTACAACTCCGAGTCAAAGAGCTTTTGAACTCACATGAGGGATGAAAGTAGTATGGGGATCATGGAAAGAATCAGATGGAAACTTTGATACTGGTAGTGGCTGGGTGATCGATTATCCTCTCGCCAAGGTTTATCTGGGCCAATTTATGATGCTTCTCAAAACGAGCGGACTCTACGATGTCCTCTCCCAAAATCCAACGACAAATGTGGTGCTTAATGATTTTTTGAAACAACAAGAGCTTCATGCTCGGGTATTTGCAGATGCCCCGTGGGCAGTATCGACCTTGACAGTAGGAGGAAGTCCCCAAATCGTACTGAGACGAGCTTCGCAATGAGCAATTCAAGCAGATCTTACGACTATACCGTCTACGGTAGCGGAAGTTATATGATATAGCCCAGCATTTCGCAGTGATGCGTATTGGTTTTTGAAGGGAAGTGCTACTCCATGAGTAGATACCTATACGCTCAATACCAACTACGCAGGATTGGCACGTATTCAAGCAGCGAAAGCATGGTGGGATTTCTACGCACCAAGATGAGCCGAGCGAGATACGGCTCGTGCCAAGATCAATGGATACATGCAAACGGCAAAAGACTATACCCCTGCTATATCCAGTCCTGGATTCACGAGATTTAACTCTCCACAGATTATTCCAGCACTTGACTAAACAAAAAAACCTCCCGAGTACTCGGGAGGTTTTTTTGTAAAACTTATTTTGCGATAGTCTCTGTTTTCTTTTGACGAGCGTAGAACTTGTCGACAGAACTTGTCTTGAGAAGAGTCTTCTTTCCTGTATAAAACGGATGACACTTTGAACATGTTTCCACACGTATTTCAGCATCTTTGACACTACTTTTAGTTTCGAATGTGTTGGTACATGAGCAGGTAACTTTTACAGTTTTAAACTGTGGATGAATATTTTTTTTCATAAAAATGAAGGGTTAGAGTATGTTGCGAATCGCTCGATCTCACATGGTGAGAATATACGAATGCCTCTTTTTACTTTTTAGTGTGGTGAAGTAAATAAACCAATGTGGTGGGCCGGGTAGGGATCGAACCTACGAAGGCGTGAGCCAAAGGATTTACAGTCCTCCCCATTTGACCACTCTGGAACCGACCCAAAATCACGAACTGGAGCCACCTAAGAGACTTGAACTCTTGACCGCCGGTTTACAAAACCGGTGCTCTACCAACTGAGCTAAGGTGGCATGTGCGCAGATTGTATACAATTGGGTTGTCTTGTCAAAAAATTTTTTTATACTTATCTCATGATTACACTTCTTTCTGTCACTGATGGGCATAAACATTTTGATGCTGCCATATCAGAATATCTCAAACGATCTTCGAAGTACCTGCGTATAAAGTATTTGAAACCTGTTTCACATACGAATGTGGAATATATAAAGGTCAAGGAAACGCTCGCTATCATCGAAGCTCTGGGAAAGCTCCCATGAATCCATATTCTTCTCGATGAACGTGGGAAGGCTCTCACAACGAATGAATTCGTAGAATTCATAGAAACATCAAAAAACGAAAGTACCAATATTACCTTTATCATCTGAGGAAGCTATGGCGTGGATCTCGAGCTCATAACTGAAGTAAAGCCAAAAATGATCAAAATATCTGATTTTGTGATGCCTCATGGGCTCGCTTTTCTCGTCCTTATCGAGCAAATATACCGTGCACATGAAATTATGAAATGAAGTGGCTACCATCACGCATAAAAAAACCCATCGACTGTGGGTACAGCGATGGATAAAGGTTGGAAGGCCATCCGCATACAAACTGTGGATACTTAGATCCGGTGTAGCGTGACAGCTCAAGATGAGCTTCTCAGGACTCTTCATTCCGCTAAGCGGAATGAGCCCGACTGGCCTTTCGAACTTTATTTTTTTGGAAGAGGAATGATCGAATCCTCTTTGCCCCGGCGGGAGCCTACGCACTACCTATAATAATGGTTATTATGAGCACTGTGTAGGCCCTCATCCGTGTTTTTTGTTCTTTTTGTATTGGTATGAGCCTTTTATTTGTTCTTTTTGTATTGGTATAAAAGGTTTTGAAAAAGAGTTGTTTTTGGATTTACAAACAGGAAGATTCTCTGAGTGAGATTTCCTATGATTGGCAAGTCAGGTCTTGTTAAGGTGACATTCTCTTTCGAGAAGACATAGGAAGTATAGCATGATTTTTGAATTCTGGCGATATCATACGCCTTGCAATAAAGGAAAAACTGTGCGGTATACATATTTCACCTATCCGTTTTCCCTTACCGTCAGGGATACATCACCATCTAAAAAAATGGACAGTAATCAAACCATAATTGTACACATTTTGTGTCTTTGAACAGGATTTGTATACGTTATTTCCCCATCATGGAGAGGTTTATCTGAGTATTTTCTCAAAAAAAAATCAAAAAAAATATGCGCCATCTTCAATGCCTTGTTAAAACACTATATATAGTGTTTTAAACCAAAAATTCGATAATCATTCGTTCTGTTTATCCGTATCTAACCATGTATTAATCAGAAAGAAACGACAATTCATGCTGTCTCAGTTCGTAGTATTCTCTCTCAGAAACGGACAAATATGAAACCATTATCTCCCATTTTTTGACGCTCTGCCTCTGACCACCCCCCTTCTGGACCTACCCATACCCCTATATCTAGTGATGTAATATCTCAAAAACGGACATTTTTTGAACCAATAGTATCAAGGGTGATATCTTCTCTTTCATTTTTTTGGTACAAAGTGAGCAAGGATCCATCATCGATCCATACTATTTCTGGCATGACGAGTCCTCCACATTGCTCGAGAGCTTCACGCGCAATAGTATAAAATCGTTCTTTCTTTGACGTTGTTATCAGGAGTTTTTGTGAGTGATCGCTCCTGAAAAACACAAATTTTCGTATTCCTATCTCGACTCCTTTTTGAAGAATGTATTCTATTTTCTCGTATTTATTCGGAATCCCTTGAAAAAGCGTGATATTTTTTGATACTTCGGTCTTGGGAAATGTTCGCGCATATCCACGAAGGGAAATTGATTTTTTTTCTATAGATGTTATTTCATATTCCGTCTCAGATCCATCCCCATCAAAGAGAACAATATGTTCAGCGACCTTGATTCGCAAAACTCGCGTGAGCTGATGGACTATCTCCGTATCACGTAAAACGAGATCCATCGAAAGCGGAAATGTGACAAAAAATCTTTGCATGTTATTTTCAAGTTGTGAATTCTCTATAAATATCTCGAGGAAGTTTGAGAATATCGAGAAGCATATTCCAGATAAGTATGACCATAAGTGCACTTCATTGAACAAAAAATCCATAACACACTCCGAGGAGATCAACGAGAGGATTTTCTCACCACTTTTTATCTTCGAGATACTGAGCAAGCGCATTGGCAGAAAAAGGGAGCTTCGTCGTATCAAATTCTATACTCCCAGGAGTATCATCACTCTCATCTCATTTTTCAGTGAGTGCTCGAATCGTTTTCTCATACGTCTCGAATGATATCGATCATTCTTTGAGGGCATTTTCGATATCATTCTTGAGCCCAGAAAGTGATTTTCCTGTTTCGATATGACGTTTGAGTTCGAATGCATCAAGTCATTTTCTTTTACGAAGTTTCTCTTTCCCTTTTTCAAAATCTTCTTTTTTTACCTCAATCACTGATACTTCCATCTCTTTTTTTTCACGGATGCGTTTACGAGCCTCATCATAGGCTCCAGGGTTTTCATGTGACATAGAAAAAGTATATCAAAAAAAATGGAAATATAAACTTTTTTACATCCCCTCCATCTCCATCGCAATGAGTACATTCATCTCGGCTGCGTATTCGAGTGGAAGTTCTTTGAGAAGTGGCGAGACAAATCCGCGGACAATCATCGTCTTTGCTTCATCTTCTTTCATTCCACGACTCATGAGATAAAAAAGGGTATCTTCGTTTATCTTTCCGACGGTTGCCTCATGTGCTACGAGTGCGTCATCGGTAGCCACTCGAATATCTGGAATCGTATCAGAACGAGATAGTGAATCAAGGATCAGTCCATCACAATCCATTTTTGCGGTGGCATTTTTTGCCGATTTTTTGATATCCAGAAGTCCACGATATGTGGAAATTCCTCCATTTTTTGAGAGGGATTTTGACACGACTTCACTCGATGTATTTTTTCCGATATGTATCACTTTCGCTCAGGTATCTGTCACCTGTCCTTTATTTGCAAAGGCGATACCGAAGTGAAGCGCCCGAGAACTATCTCATTTGAGGATAGAACATGGGTAGAGCATCGTCACTCCGGACCCGAGATTTCCACCGATCCATTCGATAGAACCTCCTTCTTCGACGATTGCACGCTTCGTATTGAGATTATAAGTATCGACCGACCAGTTCTCGACCGAGGAGTATCGCATTTTCGCGTGTTTTCACACATAGATCTCGACACAACCAGCGTGCAGTGATGCTGTTCCGTATTTTGGAGCTGAACATCCTTCGATATAGTGAGCCTCTGCTTCATCTTCCACGATGATAAGTGTATGCTCGAACTGTCCTCCGGCACGAACATTCATTCGAAAATAGGCCTGAAGAGGCGCATCAATCTTTACTCACTTTGGAATATAGAGGAATGTTCCCCCACTCCAGACAGCTCCATGGAGCGCCGCGAACATATGATCAGTCTTTGGAACCACCTTCATAAAATGCTTACGAACGATATCTTCATGACTATGAATAGCGACTGACATATCTTCAAATACCACTCACATATCCTTGAGTTCTTGCCTGAGATTATGGTATACAACTTCACTATCGTATTGGGCTCAAACTCCGGCAAGGACGGCACGTTCAGCCTCAGGAATACCGAGTCGTTCAAAGGTATTTTTTATTTCTTCTGGAACATCTTCCCATGACTTCGTATCTCCTGCACCTTCTGCCTTCGCAAAGTAGGAGATAGTCTCGAGATCCAGTGCATCGAGAGATGGTCACCACGTCGGTCGAGAAAATTTTTGAAAAGCCTGAAGTGAAGCAAGGCGTTCTTCGAGCATCCAGGTAGGTTCATCATTTGAGAGGGAAATCTGGCGAACGACTGCCTCGGAAAGTCATGGAAGTGATTGTTCTCTATAGACAATTGCATCACTCGAATCGAGTGTCTCTCGGGAAATATCAGAGAATGTTATTTTTTCGTCAGACATGAAAGAGAGGAAAATTAAGACTGAAACCCTCGTTTTTTTATCTCTTCGACAATATCACCTTCGCCATGTCGATCTATTTGTCAATACTTCAGTATCACCACTCTGTCAACATCTACTTTCTCCAGAAGATGAAAATTATGAGAAATAATAATAATTGTTTTGCCATTTGTTCGCCATTTTTTTATCGAATTATTGAGAAGGGAAAGTGCATCGATATCGAGTCCTGAATCGATTTCGTCAAGAATAATTACTTCCGGATTCAATAGTTCGATTTGCAGAAGTTCGATTTTTCGTTTTTCTCATCCAGAAAATCCCACAAAGAGATCTCGCTCGAGAAATCATTCAGAAAGAGAAAGCGGAGGAAGAAGCTTTTCGAGCATTCGTTTAAAGACAAATGCGGTTGGGGTTTTCTCAGTCGGATGCCTTTTTTTAAATGATTCGTTATAGACAGTACGTAGATACTCCCTCACCTTAATTCCAGGAATCTCTGGAATATTTTGAAAAGCGAGAAATATTCCGGCTTCATAACGCTCAGTTGGATTTTTGAAAGTAATATTTTCTTCATTACAAAAGATCTCTCACTCCACTCTATATCGTGGGTGACCGGCGATGGCAAGTGCAAGTGATGATTTCCCTGAACCATTTTGTCCGAGGATAACTGTCGTCTTTCCAGAAGGAAAAGTGTAGTTCAGGCACGTAATGATGGGCTTATCTCAGACAAATACCCTGAGATCTTTAAGTGTAAGCATGAATAAAAAATGTGAAGAGAGTATATGAAAATTCACACCAAAATCAAGCGCCACAAAAAATCCCCTCCAAAAAGGAAGGGATTTAATGACGTTAGTGAGTAATAAATTACTTAGTAACGAGTGCTGAAGCACCAGTTGTACCAACGTAACTTTCGTTACTATCAGCACCACCGACAGTGTAATCAGCAGAGCGTACAGATACAGTGACATTATCACCAGTAATCCATACAGGAGCATTGTCGAAGTATACTTCAAATGTTACAGTTTGTCCATTCTTGTCAACAAGAGTAGAAGCAGTTGTAAGATTTGCGATTTGTACACGTCCGATAGTAGTCGTGAGACCAGCCTGAGTAGCAGCTACGGCAGCAGTAGTACCGAGAGCTCCACATGCATTGTTTGAACCTTCATCACGAAGACAGAGGTTTCCAGAGAATGTAGGAGCAGTACCAGCACCTTGGTAGCGGTAACTAAACTGAAGAGTCAAACCAGTAAGGTAGAGTCCAGTATTAGAATCTGTATTCTTTACAGTAATCTTCGCAAGGTACTTGTCCTGTTGAAGTGAACTGATCGGAGTAACAGTAATAGTAGGAGGAACAATACCAAGAGTGTAAGTCTTCATATTTGGAGCAGTTACAGTTGGAGTAATGCTGTTAGAGTTAGCATCACGAACAACCGTAACAGTTGGAGTTCCAAGAGCTATAGTGAGTCCATAGTATGAATCAAGAGATGAAACATCCATAACAACCTTATAGTTCCGAGTCATGTCAGTACCGATTACATCGTTCATAGATGTAAAGGTAATAGTATTTGCAGTAATAGTAGCAGTTGCAGATACTTGAGCATTGGTAACAGCGTCAACGAGCTTCACTGCAGAAGTACTGTTAGCGATAGATGCAAGTGTCGAAGAACCACCGTTAACGATAGTAACTGATTGAACACGAGCAGCTTCATTTCGAGCCTCGATAGCAAAGCGACCAATTTCTTGAGTTGCGTTACCAAAGACACGAGATGTTGTAGCAGCAGCAGCAGTTGCTGGCTTCACGTTTACAGTTGCAGTTGCAACAGTTGTACGATCACCAGTGAGGTTTCCACCTGCACCAACAGAAGCTGCATTGTTTGAAGAGTCACGAACGTCAGTAAGAGATACGTTGAATTGGTAAGAACCAGTTACAGACGCATTATTCTTTACAGAACCTTCGATTGTCACAATAGCTGGATTACCTGCATCAACAACAAATGAAACAGTCTTCGCTTGTGGAGAAGAGATGTTTGTAAGAGTTGCGATTTCAGCACCATTGAGTTTTACTGAAAGTTGGTCGTTAACAAAACCAGTAATACCAGTTCCATTAAGAACACCAGTACCGATAGTAATACCACGAACAGAGAGAGGAACAGTACTAGAAAGACGAGCTTGGAAGAGTTTAACATTGTTAGACCCTGGAGCAACTGTCTGAGTACCAGTAGAAGTCTTTTCAAATGTTACTTCAACAGAATTGAAGTTGATAGTCTGAGAAGAAGTTCCAAATGCTACCATAGTAGAGTATCCTGTAGATACTTCGAGTGCTGAAACATCAGTCGTAGAATCAAACTTATATCCAAGAGTAGCGCTATTAGCATCTACGAGGACATCAGCCTTGATTTCGTATGTCTGAGTATTACCAGCTTGGAGAACGTCAGAGAGTCCTGAAACTGAGAGTTTTTCTCCAGTAATAGAAACTGCACCAACAGCAACACCATTTCGGTATACCATAGCATTTTGGAGTCTCTTTGTAAAGTCTGTAGAACCAGAACGAGTAAGAGTAAATCCAACAACCTTCGTATCACGACCTCCAGCAGTTACGTCGATTTTAGCGACGAGCTGTCCAGATTTACCTGGAGTAACGTTTCCACCAACTGAAGAAAGACTTGCAGTTGTTTGAGCAGTTACATAAGAAGTAGTATTGAGAAGTCCGAGAGTAATAGGAGCACCAGTTACTGTTGAATTAGTATTAACTGTATCAAGAGTGAATTGGTGTTGGCTATTTTCTGCACCACTGAGGTTAACGAGGATATCAACAAGAGTTGAAGATCCAGCCTTAACAACGAGTGAAGGAGAGAAGTAGACAGTACCTTTTTGTGAAGTAGCATTGTAGTAATCAGCAGAGCTAGAAACTACGACACCACCGACAGCAGCACGGATACCGTTTGTAGTAGAGATATCAGCAGCGTTACCGAGACCTGAGCGAGAAACAGTAAGAGATCGAAGTGTTACGTCACCTGAAGTCGCCATAACCTTAATTGTACCAACCTTAACACTTGATGCGTTCTTTGGAACGTATTGAGCGACAGCAGTACCATCAAGAGAAACGGTAGCATTACCAGTAACAGTTGTGCCAGTAGAACCAGTAGAACCAGTTCCTCCAGTACCTCCAGTACCTGG
>JANOWM010000127.1:0-8124 GCA_031417875.1 Candidatus Altimarinota bacterium | reverse complement strand
AGTATGGACTCACCCGTCAGTGGCTCCATGCATGGAAACTCGAGTTCAATCTTTTTGGTCAGGATTTTTCTTTTACGGGAAGACCAAAGAGAGATCTCCTTCTTCCTGGTATAGAAAAAGTGTGTTTGTAATTTGTTTTTTTCACTATTTTCATATACTAGTCACTATGAGTATAAAACGAGATCGGCTTGCCGAAGTTATCAGGGAAATCGCATGAAGACACCTTATCCATTGGTCAGAAATACAAGACCATGCATTTTGAATTGTTGGCATCATCGATGTTGTTATTGCTCCTGATAGATCTTATGCCGATATATATCTCGGAGCAAGCGGTGCGAATGAATGACTCATTGGATCTCTTTCTCATACAACAAAAGATATCCAACATGAAATCGGGAAAGAACTTCGTATGAGAAAAAATCCTCATGTACGCTTTAAAATAAAAAAAGAATCACCAAATAAAAAAGATATTTCCTCTCTTATCGATGAGCTCAGTAAGCAATATGATCTCACAAAATAAAATTAAACGCTACATTTCTCGGATAAAAAATCGTGACTTTAAAAAAGAAGTAGAAATAGAGAAGAAGCAAAAATATCTTTTCAATGAATGAAATAGTCAATCATTTTCTTCAAAAAGAAATGTTTTTTCCGTATGGAAAAAACAAAATCTACGACCTTTCTCAAATTTTTTTCAGAAATGATATATATTTTTTGAGACGTATGCTCTTGAATCTCGGCTTCTGGGTATTATTTGATGAATACTTCTCGGACTTTCAGCATATATCATCTTTTTTTCTCCGTATTTTGAAGTCAGTCCCAGTAATGTGCTCATAGAAACTATCACTCCATGAATTGACCTCAATATTGCATATAGATCGATAGAAGATGTTTATGGTAAGTCCCTTTTTTTCTTAAATGAACGAGAAACTGGACTTCATATCCAAAAATCTCTAAAAAATATTTCTCATATTTCCCTCAAAAAACTCTATCCAAATGGCCTCAAAATCATTATTACTGGGGCACCTATTGCCTATAGGGCAAACATATTCGGACTTGACCGTAATTGGTGACTCTCTGAAAATGGAGTACTTATACCAAACACGAAATTCTCTGGAAGTGGAACGATGATAAAAGATTTTGAAATTATTTCTGATATGCTCAAAGGAGAGTTATTTCTTGATTATAAACAAGTTTTAGACGATAGTCTCATGAAAACGATCCAAAATACGGTTACTCTTTTTTATAGAGAATTTCCAAACATTACTGTCGAAAAGATCAGATATTTTCTCGGTGAGAATGAGCTTCATTTCCGTCTAAAAAATAAATGAACTATTATATTCAGCCTTGGAAACAAGGAAAAAAACGAAAAAGAAAATATGCTTGATATGCGGCTTCAATTTATTTCTTTATTACGCTATTTACAGTGAAATGAAGGGGATGTTATCTCTGGAAAGGTTTTTTATATCGATGCTCGTATATCGAAAAAGCTTTTCCTCTGTCGAGATCCTATTATTTGTCGTGATAATCTCATAACTATCTATGGACAAATCTATTCACGTGACTAAAGCACGTACCACTCACATCTTTGATCCAATAATTGCTCTCTACGGAGGAAAAAAGATAGAGCTTAACTACGAAACTCCTTTTCAGCTGCTTATGGCAGTTATTCTCTCGGCTCAAACTACGGACAAACAGGTGAATAAAATCACACCTCCCTTTTTCAAAAAAATTAAAGAAGCACGTGATATCACAGAAATGTCTCTCGAAGAAATAGAATCTCATCTAAAATATGTGAATTTTTTTAGAAATAAATCCCGTTTTATTAAGGAAACTGGAACTATTCTCGCAGACAAATACGGTGGTATAATACCCAATGACCTGGAACTTCTTCAGACATTCCCCTGAATAGGTATAAAAACAGCAAAGGTCGTACTCTCTATTCTCTATGATATGCCGTATATCGGAGTCGATACTCATATTCATCGTGTCATGAATCGAGTCTGAATAGTCAAAACTAAAACTCCCGAACAAACCGATAGGGAAATCGATAAGATTTTCGATACACAAAGAAAGAAAAAAATTCATCATCCACTCGTACTTTTTGGAAGATATCACTGCACTGCTCGTCGACCAAAATGTGAAAGTTGCCCTATCGCAAATGATTGCAATTATGCAAAATCAGTCTCTGCCTCAGTTATAAAACCGTAGATAACATACTCATCTGGATTTATACTTTTCCCATCGAGTCATGCTTTTTTAGAAGCAAGATCAAAATACGACTCTGCTGTTGATCCCACATGAACCATATTCGGAAGAATAACAGATAAAGCCCCGAGGTTCTGAGAAAGAAAGATAATTCCCTCATTTCTGATATCAAGATCCGTTATATTTGAGAGAACTCTTCTTTTATCAGTTCAAAATCTATCGACTCGAATCGAAAGGGACGATAGACCTTCCGGAGTTTGAAGAGCCGAGAGGAATCTCTCATCTTTGAGACACAAAAGAGAATTATCGATACATTCAAAGAGGGTATTTTCTTTTTTACACTGGATTCGTCCGCTCGAAGCGATGATACGTCATTCCCGATAGAGTGTTACGAATACTGCTTCTTTTGAAGAAGCATGAGAAATAAGTTCATTTGGAAACTCAGACTGTGTAATGATACGTTTTTCACCCAAATATATTTCGAGGATCTTTCTGACAAATTGTGGAAACATAAGAAATAAGGGAATTATTTTTTAAAGAGTAGTTTTTCTGCTTCGATTTCTCGTATTCTTTCTTCTCGCTCGATAGAAGCAAATACATCACCAAGAAGATCTGAACCAGAAAAACTATAGAGTTTCAGGTAGATCCACGAACTTCAAAAATAAATAAGCGTGGCCATCACGTATGCAGTTGTAGAAAGTCCAAAAAAGATAAAGATCATAGCCGCGGACTGTGAAAAATTCGCAAATATCAGAAAAACAACGATAGCCGTAACAACGAGTGAAATAATTCCTGAATAAAAAGCAAGGAGAACGTACCGATACTGGGACAATATAGAAAGAAGAATAAGAAGAAAAGAACTATTGAGAAGTGTGTGAATAGCATAGATAGCTACCACTGTGGTTCTTCCTGGGTAATACACTCCGATAAGATAGTACGCCATGCTCATCACTATGTAGAGAATGATGGAAAAAACGGAAGTTTGTATAAAAAGAGTTCGAGTTGAACTATAGATTTGTGGAAAAATAATAGTAATTCACCACGTAAACATCATGTTTCCGATGCTCATTCCGAGAAATGCCACCATAGAAAAGATGATCGAAAGTACTCAGCTTTGAAAGAGGAATTCTCATGACGAAAAGTACACTAAAAGGAAGATAACACCTCCAACCAAGAGTCAAACAACGAGTGCAAGAAAGAGAACAAGTCCATATCCCACAATATCAATTTTCGGTGGACCGAGTACTTCCTCTGGACTAAGATCTGTGTTTTCGAGAATACTCATAGCGTAAATAATAAAAGATGAGGATAGATATCCCTATAAAGATAAATATATCCGCAAAGTTCAGAATAGCAAAATATTTCACGGCAATAAAGTCTACTACACGTCCATAAACTATCCTTTCATAGCCGTGACAAAAGGCTCATGCAAGAATCAAAATATAGGAACAATCAAGAAGTAAACTCTTTTTCCTATATTCTATAATTGCGTATTGATAGAGAAGAAAGAGAATCAGAACAATCGTGACTATACTCAGTAAAAATCATTTCAGGGGAAGGGAAAAGGCAATTCCAGAATTATAAGCGAGTTCAAATCTCAAATATTCTCAAAACAAAGGAAAATTCATTCAGATGAGATAAGCTTCTGCCCACCATTTTGTTAGTTGATCGAGAAAAATAAGAGTAAAGAGCGAGATGAAAAGAAGAAGTAATCTCATTATACGATTGGTTGTGTTTCATCTAAAATCCATTTCTCATATGATTCATTAGCCTCAACTGGTGGAAGTTTGATAATACAAGGAGTCTTATTTTTATGTGTCGTTTCAATGGTTTGTCTGACGACATCCCAGTTTTCGATCCGCGTTTTATAGAGTGTTGCTATCTCGTCAGTGTTCGTCATAAATCCTTCCCACCAAAATACACTCTCGATTGGGATATAATTTGCACAGGCAATAAACTTCTTTGTCAAAAGTTCCGCAGTAATACGTGCGGCTTCAGGTTTTGATGGATGTGTCGCGTAGATGAGGAGAAATGGCATAATTGTAAGTGTGAGAAATTGAAGTATTTGTTTCCGTCATTGCGAGGCACGAAGCAATCCAGCAATTATATTCGTTCTTTGATTTTTTCAATCAAGTCTTCCCATTCAGGATTCTGAGATTCTATCAGTTCAAGCTTTTGTTTCCTATTTCATCATTTGATTTGTTTTTCCCTTTGTATTGCAAGACTTATATCATCGTAATATTCATAATAAACACAAGTTTTTATTCCATATTTCTTTGAGAATCATGCGATTTTTCATTCTCTATGTTCTTCTATTCTTCGGATCAGATTATTGGTTACTCATACATAGAGCGTTCCATTTCTCATATTTGTCATGATGTAGAGGTATCATGGTTTCATAAGGAGTTCTTTTTATTACTGGATTGCTTCGTGCCTCGCAATGACGAAAATGGATTCTTCCTTCGTCAGAATGACGGAGCATGGTGCTGTTATAAAAATACTCTTTTTGCCTTCTTTTTTCCCACTTCAACCAGTGTTCCATCCGAAGCAATAGTTACAAGGTATTTAGAATCTTCTATGATTTCACCATCTATTCGAACTGATTTACCAGAAAGGGCATTACGCACATCTCCTGAAGTAGCGCAAAATCAGAGCTCTTTTAGGAGTGTTCCTATATTCAGAGATCCTGAAACAAGTTCAGGATGACGAATTATCACACTTTCAATATTTGATATATCATTTGCATCATAGGGCTTCCCATGATACATGGTGATAATTTTTTGTGCGAGCTCTCCTTTGAGTATATTCGGATGCTCTCAAGATTCGAGTCGTTTCTTGATAATTTCCACTTCTTCGAGAGTCATATCAGTCGCAAGTTCAAAGTATTTTACGATGAGTTCATCCTGGATATTGATGATTTTTTGATACATGCTTTGTGGCGCTTCATCGATTGCCACGGTATTTAGACTCGTCTTTGACATCTTTTTCCCATCAGAACCAACAAGGAGATCAAATGTCATGATATCTTGTTTTGGAAGTCCGTGAGCTTCCATGAGCGTACGTCCAGCGAGGAGATTGAAGTACTGGTCATTCCCGCCAAGTTCGACATCACAGGCACCATATTTCTTGGCTATTGCGACAGAGTCATACCCTTGCATGATAGGGTAGAGGAACTCCTGCAGAGAAATACGCACTCATCATTTGTAGCGTTTTGAAAAGTTATCACGATCAAGCATCTCTGCAACTGAGAAATTCTTCGCGAGTTCTCCCACTCCTGCAAAGTTAACCGCATCGAGTCATTCACTATTGAAGTAGACTTTTGTCCGTGTGAGATCCAGCACTTTTGCGAATTTCTCGAGGAATATATCGGCATTTCTGCGAGTCTCTTCGCGCTTGAGCATAGGGCGCTCAGCATCCTTGTCAGACGCATCTCCTACTTGCGCTGTTGCATCCCCTATAGTGAGAACAATCGTATGTCCCATTTCTTGAAAAGCCTTGAGTTTCAAAATAGGTACCATATGTCCAATGTGGACAATTGTTCCGGATGGATCAATACCGAATTTGATAACAAGTTTATCTCCACGCTCGAGACGTTCTCTGAGATGAGACTCATCGATCACTCGAGAAGTTCACTTGTGGAGGAGGTTGTGGATGGAAGAGTTTTGCATAATTTAATTAAATGTATCTAATGCGAAACTAAATGTTCCATGATTATCTGTCCATATCATCAGTGTCTCATTTTTTATGATGATTTTCTTAATACCATAAAGTGGAATATCAAAACCTGTTCACTTTTTCATTCATGGAAGTGAAGAAACAAGGATTATTTTTCATGTTTTTAGGTTTATCAATGAATAATCAATACTTGTTGCTTCTGGTGCTCAAGCTTGAAAAATAATATAATCATTATTTTTGTATACTGGTTTGTTAATATAATGCCCTATCTCATTTTTTATTGAAATTTGTTTATGAATTTTCTTATTTTTACAATTATATATGATGAGAGTACTTTTACTTGATGTGAATGTCATGGAATTATCATCAAAAGTCTCTCCACTTTTTACTATAAAATAAAGATAATTTCAGTATTTCCTAAACCCATATGCAGAATTATATTTGCCTGAACCTGTAAATTCTACTTGTTCATAGGAATGATTGATCTTGTTCCATCAGTCAGAAAAGCGCTGTTTACAAGCAGAGTTAGTGGAAATTATAGCATCATTTGGACTTGAAAATCCTCTCAGTGAGGTATTATTTCAAGCAAACATGATATATGGAATACAAGTGAGGATGATGAGAAAAAATAGTTTTTTCATAAAATGGAGGTTATAGTACCTTATCAATTAGTCCGTATTTTACTGCCTGCTCTGCTGTCATGAAGTTATCACGGTCACAGTCCTTGCGAACCCTATCTATATCTTGGCCTGTATGTTCTGCGAGGATCTTGTAGAGGACTTCACCTGTTCGGATGATATGATCGGCTGCAATCTTTATATCGATAGCCTGACCTTCCATTCCTCCGAGTGGCTGATGAATCATGATCTCAGAGTGCTTCAGCGCATAGCGTTTTCCCTTCGCTCATCCTGCGAGAATGATAGACCCCATACTCGCTGCGAGTCCGACACAGACAGTGATGACATCAGGTTTGATATGTTGCATCGTATCGTAGATGGCGAGTCCTGCGGTAACATGTCCACCAGGGGAGTTCACATACATAGTGATAGGAGCTTTTGGATCTGCCTTTTCGAGATACAGAAGCTGTGCAATAACGGTGTTTGCTACCATAGAGTCAATGGCATCTCCGAGAAATATGACACGATCTTCGAGGAGTCGAGAATAGATATCATAGGCGCGTTCTTGACCACCGATTTTATCGATAATCGTCGGGATGAGAAAATCTGAAATTGGTTTTGATTTCTTTTTGGAAGTTATTGGTTTTTTTGCCATAGAAAAGTCGTAAAAGTGTAAAGATATTGGAATTATAAGGATTTTCAGTTGGAATTCAAAAGAAATTTTATATAATCCTGGCATGCCCAAGACTTTAGTTTTCCATGACACATTTCTCATGAAGTGAGGAGCTGAGCGAATGAATATCGAAATCGCAAAGATCCTTGAAGCGGATATTGCCACAGTAATCTGGTCAAAAAACTCATATGACGCTCGTACTATGTGATTTTCACATGAGATATTTGAGACGTATCCGAATTTTAAAAAATGAATGATTGGCTTTCTTCTCATGAAGGCCTCATTCTTTTTTTCGACTTCTTTTCCCGGAAAACTCAAAAAAAGAATACAATCCTATGATACTATTTTCTTTTCAAATGAAGCTATTTCGGCTATATGGTGAGCCTCTCCATGAGTGAAAACTTTTTACTATGCTCACTCTCTTCCTCGGCATCTTTTTGATCAATACGAACTTTACCTCTCAAAAGTTCCACCTCTTTTTCGGTGAATCTACAAAATCGGAGCATGATTTTTTAAAAAGATATATACGAAAGAGCTAGCAAAAGTAGGAAAAATATTTGTAAACTCATATACCAATCAGCTTATTTTAAAAAATTTTTTGGAACGTGATTCAATCGTACTTTTGCCTCCTGTTGATACGCAAATATTTGCGTATATGGAGAAATATTCTCTATTGCCTATATTCGCAATAGAATGAATTGAGCTTTCCTATAAAGACTATTATATATCATTTTCACGACTGACCCACGCAAAAAGAATAGATGTTATTATCGAGGCTTTTAAAAAAATGCCAGATAAAAAACTCATCATTCTTTATGGAAAAAACGATTCTCAAAGAGAAGAATTCATGAAACTCGGTGAATGATATGAAAATATTGTGTTTCGTGCTCTTTCGGAGAATGAACATCTTCCATATATTATAAATGGTGCTATCGCCAGCATCGCCATCTCGAA
>JANOWM010000126.1:0-7968 GCA_031417875.1 Candidatus Altimarinota bacterium | reverse complement strand
TGCGCGCATCACCATATTTTGATAATCAGCTTGGGCACGAAGTAGTGCTTCTTGAAGACGTTTTATTTCATCTGGAGCATCTAGGTTTTCATTTACCTCGGGATTGAGTATGTCTTCGAGCATCTCATCAGTTTCTGTATCGATGGTGGTATTATTTGTAGCCATAAGGGAGAAAGGAGAAGTTAAAAAATCCGCCGAAGCGGAGAGAAATTAAAGTGTTTTTTTGCTCGCTTTTGGTTTTGCTTGAGATGCCGGTTTCGTGCGAGTTTTTGTTTGGGTATAGGAAGTGTCGAGCGCTGTTCGTGCTTTTGCTATCCAAGGTTCTACGATATCAAGTGCCGTTCCAGCAAAAGTGAGTGCGCGTTTTTTGGCTTCATCGAGAAGAGCAATTTTTTCCTTATAGGCTCATTCGATGATATTTTCAGTTTCGATTTTCCTTTCTTCTCCTTGAGTTTTTAGAGTAGCGAGGCGTCCTTCGATATCTGTAGAAAAATTATTAACGAGAATTTCGATTTTTCCTTTCAAATCATCAAAATCTTTCACATCACCAAAATGAGTATCATAGAGTTTTTTTGCATCTGTATAGACATCGCGATGAATATCGACGACTTCATCGATAAAGTTATCAAGTGTTGAGTCTTTGATATCGCCTGGGAGCCTGGAAGCGCCAATATCTTTTCGATATTTCATAGCAACTGCGATTCCGGCAATATATCCGGCGACAAGAGTGAGAATTTTCATAATTTTCTTTTTAGGAAATAACTAAAAACATTATATGGAAAAAAGAGATATTTTCAATATTTTTTATGAGAGCGAAATATTTTTTGAAAGATTTTCTCTTCCATTTTCTGTGATCAAAATATCATCTTCGAGGCGTATACCGATACCTTCGAGGGGAATATATATACCAGGCTCACATGTGATCACCATTCATTTTTCAAATAGAGTATCCCGTTCTCAAATATCATGAACATCGAGTCCGAGAAAATGAGAGACCGAATGAGGAAAATATTGTCGAGAAAGTGTTTCACGAGTTTCTCTAGAAATTCCTTCAGATATCAATCCGAGTTTTTGGAGTTCTTCATTCATCTTCTCTCGTACCATGAGTTCATAATCAGATTTTTTCACTCCTGGACGAATAAGGGATTCTGCATAGTCTTTCACTGCGATAACGCTGGTATACACTTCTTTTTGTCTTTCAGATGTCTCTCAAACAGGAAATACTCGGGTGATATCAGATGCATACCCATGGTATTCAGCTCAAAAATCTATAAGGACCATATCACCGTCCTCGATAATGCTCGTATGAGCCGTATAGTGAAGTGTGCAAGCATTTTTTCCACTCGCGACGATTGTCGGATACGCTTCGGTCGTATGTTGGGATCGAAAAGTTCCAGCGATCAGGGCTTCAATCTCAAATTCGGACATCTTTGGTTTAATAAGTGTCCGAATTTTCTCATATGCCATGTGAGTTATACTAATGGCTTTTCAGATATAGAGGATTTCTTCTTCTGTTTTTATCATTCGAAGTGGTTTCAAAAGTTCATGTGGAGAAACGACATATATATCCTCTCTATCGAGAAGATGAAAATATGGATTTTCTTCATCACGCTTTGTGTATACATGGACTATTTCTTGTAAAAGCGTGAGAACATATGTTCATACTTCTTTCATGGGAATTATCTTTTCAATTCCTGAAATGGCTCGTATATGTTCATGCGAAAGCCTCTCCGTTCACCAGAGTTTTTCATGACCAGAAATCGGATCAGAGAAAATTTGCCATTCACATATTCATCCTTTTTTGGTTCATAAGAGTACGATATGTGGCGAATGAACTCACGTCAAAAGGATGATATCTGAATCTTGTCTAAAAGGATAGAAAACATCTCCATTTCTCCGGAGAGGCACATTCCCAAAAAGAAGGAAAAATGAATCATCTTCCATGGATTGTTCGAGAAGTTTTCTTTTTTCAATGGCAATCATGTAATGATACTACCGAAAAAGAAGGAAAAAGAAAAAGTATTTGAGAGATTTTTCCGCGTCGATCGAAGAGGAAAACATCAACGAAATAATTTACTTTTTAGAGAAAAGGCTTATAATGCCATCATATTCTTTATCTTTCTTTATGCGAGTAATTACCCCTCTGGCTCTGTGTCTTTTATTTCTCACGAGCTGTGGATGAGCGCTCCCAAAAAGCGATCTATCAACGCCATATCCATCGATTCCACTCGGCTCTACGAATATAGAACTCGCACCAGCTATTGGCTGAGATTTCGTAGGCACATGAACTGAACCATTCTGGGGCATTAATATCACAGCGAGTGGCGTCGAATTTTCTCGTCCAAATGAGTCAGGAATTACTGTAAAAAGCTATGAAACCAGGCAGGAAAAAAGAGATGGAATGGTCGTTATTAAAGATGCTAAATGAGAGTTTTTTGTAAATCTCACAAAGTGAGTGTGTTCTGACGGAATGAGTGATAAAAAATATGACTACACCGTAACTATCTCGGTAGGGGCAGAAAACCTCAAGGGGTGTGCCAATGAAAAAGATAAAACCCTCTAGATCCGATTAAGCCGAACTATTGTCTCGATATGGTGCGTATGAGGAAACATATCGACGGGAGTAATATCCGTGATTTTATACACCGATTTTTTATCACCTTCGCTTTCCATCATGATCGCAAGATCTCGTACGAGAGTCGCAGGATTACATGAGACGTAGATGATCTCACTCGCACCAAAAGAGAGAATATGAGGGATCGCGCTCGGATGGAGTCCATCACGAGGTGGATCAAGGATGATGGTATCGGCTTTTTCTCCTTTTTCAGAGAATGCTTTGGCAAAATCTTCGACCTTTTTATTTATAAATCGGACATTAGTAGTGCCATTAGTGTCCGAATTTTTCTTTCCGTCAGCGCTCGCAGATTCCACTAATTCTACAGAATATACGGTTTCAAAATGTTTTGAGAGGAGGATCCCTATCGTTCCTGTTCCAGCATAGAGATCAAGGAGCGTTCATCATTTTCCGGCAATGGAATCTATCACACGGCTATAGAGTTTCTCAGCTCCGAGAGAATTTGTCTGAAAAAAACTCTTTGGCTGAATTTCGAATTTTACACCAAGAAGCTCATCAGTAATGGAAGTCTTTCCATACAAAAGCCTTAATTTTCCATCGACGATATCAGCTCGCCCAGTATTTTCGAGGAAATAGATAGAAGCAATATGAGGATATTTTTCGGACAGTTTGGATACCATTTCTGTAAAAAAATCTTTTACTTTCTCCTCAAATGATCCATTCACCGAGAAGATGAGCATAATCTCATCGGTTTTTTTTCCTTTGCGGACGACGAGATGTCGCCAAAATCCGACTTGTGTCTTTGGATCATAGGTAGGAAAACCTGAGTCTCTCGCATATTCATCGATAACATGAAAAATACTATTGATCTCATCATCGGCGAGAACACAATAGGTACAATCGATAATACGATCAAACTGAGCAGGTGCATGGAAACCAAAACGATACTCATCATGTATGCCTTCGCGTTCTGAGATATACTTCCCCCACGAAAACTCCACTTTATTGCGGTAATGTTCGGTCAGAGGAGATGGAATAATCGGATGAAATACCGTATTTTCTGTCTCTTTTTCGAGAAAATGAAAGGCCTCTTTGATTTGCATTGCCTTGATTTCAATTTGTTTTTCATACGGAATCATAAGCCATTTGCATCCACCATAAAGTTGCCATCCAGACGGGATTTCTTTTTCATATGGAGATTTTTTCACGGTACGAAGAATCTGCGCTTCGAGACGATTATTTTTTACTTTGAGTATGCGCAAGTCCACGACCGCTCATGGAATCGCTCACCCTGAGATGATGATTTTTTTGCCATCTGGTGCCGTCGCAAGGCCTGATCCACCGAAAATAAGCTTGTCGATCGTAATATTTGGGAGTGTATCGTGTTTGTTCATAAAAAAAAATCCACGGTTAGAATGGGTGGATTATAGAAAAAATTAAAAGTTAATCAATCATCATATGTTGTTTCTTTATGCTTTTCATAAGATTTCCCAAAATTTGGTATCGAGAAATTGCCTGTGACTGGTAGGAGACTCCCTCAATTCATTCTGGAAACGGCTCTACAAAAACATCAATTCACTTTTTTATAAAGGCTTCTTCTAAAATCGATGCCAGATATTCAGTGGTATTAAATGATGCGGAAAAACGATAGGAAACATGTTTATCATTTGATCACTGTAATTGTTTAACAATCACTCATTTACTGGAAAAATCCATAGAAATAGCACATGTCGGCCTATATACACCATCTTGTTCTCTCTTATAGCGGAGTACTAGTGAATATTTTCAACCAAGCAACATTTTTGAGGAGTAAGTTGAGTCAGAAAAAGAACTGACTCATACAACAATTTCGATGAGAATACGATGAGCATCAATCTGAGTACATACTGGATTATTTGGTAAACGTAAAAAACCTTGGAAACGGGGAAAAGTTATCGAATGAAATGCCTCAGTAATTCTATCATTCATACTATCTCCCTTTACTCGTAAGATTATACTTCATACCATCACTCTCAAAAGTGGCATCCGAAGGAACAATAGGAGAAGATGTTACATCTCCAGTCGAAAGCGAAAAAATAGTCGTTCCAGGAAATATCGATTCTCCTCAAAAAATACGAGATACTATATAAAAACCTGGGGCATTCTCTTCGATGAGAACACTCGGATCTTTTGAAGAAAGTGTGATAAATTTTTCAGGATCGCCAAGGAGTGTCAGTGTCACTTTATCGACTTTTTCCGCTCGTGTTCCCCAGACAATATCGAGCATTCATGAAGATGAGGAAGATATAATATCTGCATCGTACGTTTTCTCATTCGCGATACTCGAGACGCTCGCGAGAAGCCCCCTGGTATCGACATCTTTCATGATAAAAATCACCGACAATGAAATAATCCCCGCAAACATACAGGAGAGGATAGTGCTTTGAAACCGAGAATGTTCATACTCACGAAAAAAGTCTGTAACTTTCTTTTTTTGTTTCTGCATAAACTTGAATTTGGGGAGAAAATAAGTAATCTAAGCTCAAGTTTACTCTAAGTGTTCATTTTTGTCAAGTTCTTCATTTTATGAGTACCTATTTTCTCATTCTCTTTCTCATATTTCTCTCGAGTGGTTCATCTGTTGGACTTCTTCTTTTTTATATGAACCCTGTATCTGAGCCGACGATAGCTTTTTCACTTATGTGACTCGGTGGATTTCTTGCACTCTCGAGCCTGCTTTCATTTGTCATTTTTTTCTCTAAAAAAATATACTACCGTGGAGATGTCCATATCCGTACGATGAATGCGAGTGTGAGGCAAGGTATTTTTATTACACTCTGAGTTCTTCTCATGCTCACACTTCGGGCCTTTCATATCTATGAACCAAAACTTATCGCCACCGTTTGGCTCGTTCTCGGATGTCTCGAAGTCATGGTCCAGGCTGTAGAATAATTGATTTTACCTTCTTTGTCTTATGCGTACTTTTCTTGTCCTTTTACTACTTCTTACTTCTGTTTCTCTCACCTATATACTCAAACCTGAGGCATATAAAGTTCACCATCATGCGAATATGCTCGTCATGATCGATGGAAAAGAGTGGGATTTTTCTCGTGATATTTATATGGAAGAAGTTGAGAGGTGTAATGTCGGAGTCGATGTGAGACCGACGGATCGTATTCATCTCCATGAAAATAAATGAGACCTCATACATGTTCACATAGCCGCATCTACATGGTGAGATCTCTTTTCAGGTCTTGGATGGAACTTTGGAAGTGGATATCTCGTTGATGACTACGCGAAAATGTATCTTCCATGAAAAAATGCAAATATTTACTATATTCTCAATGGTGAACCTGTCACCAATCCTCACAATATAACAGTCAAGAGTGAAGATAGACTTCTCGTTTGGTATGGTAGTGGAACATATGAGGCGGTACTGGAAAGGTATTTCCCACTGGTGTCATGAAGTGCAAAAGAATACAATGACAAGGAAGATCCGGCAAGCTGTAGTGCCAATGATACAAAGAATCTTCTTTCCCCATTTTTAGATATATGGGAAGGATTTCTGGAACTTCTTCCTCACACACATGCTCCTCAAGATGCACATACCTAAAATTTATTCTATGTTCACAAACATCAAACATCTTCTTTTTTCTCCACTTCGCGGAATTATTTATATCCTCCTTGTTATTTTTGCATGACTTCTTTGGTGGTACTTTACTGATATCGAAATTATCTTTGGAAATTATGGTGAATTTCATGCTTATACAGATATCGCTCTCTCCATGATGATGATATTTTGATTTCCCCTTTTTCTCATAGCCGTCGTCTATCGTGGATGGAAATTCGGAAAAAAAGAGAATATGTCCGGAAAAACATGAGTTGGACTCGTATGAGGAATACTTTGAACCATTATATCAGGATGTTCTTGCTGTGGACTCACGCTTGCTGCGTATTTTGGCTTTATTCCTCTCATGACCCTTCTTCCTTATGATGGGCTCGAGATAAAAATACTCGCAACTTTTAGTCTCCTTTATGCGCTTTTTTCGACTTTGAAAAATCTAGAGAGTTGTCAGATTTCAAAGAAATAATTGCCTTTTTACCGAGGTTATAGTACACTTTTTCTATGCGAATACTTTCTCCTTCAGAATACCCTTCTGATTTTTATTATCATCGTACCTCGTCTCTCACCTACCGAAAGTATCTCGAATCATGTGGGCCTCTCGCTTTTGATATCGATCATCCAAAATTTGCCTGGAAAAAATCGCTCCTGGGAGGATGGTGTCATGTCGTAAAATATGAACGAACCGATAGAGAACCCGATATCGAAATACTCAAAGAAGGTGGTGTCAAACACGCGATGGTGACGTGGATTACCTATACACCACAGGAAAATACTCCAGCTTGATGGAGACGACTCTATCTCACTGATCATTTTCAGTGTACGGGCTTTACGATTCTCTCTGAGTGAGACTATAAAGAACACTGGAACGCGCGAGCGAAACGCGCACAAAAAAAATTCCTCGCTTCAACTGGAGAGATACGGAGTGTGACGCCTGAAATCTTCATAGATGCCTTTAGACAAACAAGAGTCCATCATCTCTATAAAAGTGATTATATCCGGTATTACAAAAAACTTATCGAGATCGATGTATCTGCTATACGACAGTGGCTTGTCTATGATAAAAATGAGCCTATTGCAGGACTCGCAGTACTCGACTATGTCGGCGATCATTCTGTCCATCTTGTTGCCTTTACTGGAAAAGAGGCTTATGATATTCAGTGATGAACCGGCCTTATCGATGAATGGTTTCGTGATTCAAAAGAAAAAGGAATGAAGTACCTCACCTTTGATCAGCTTCGAAATCCTCATGGGCCACGTGATCAAAAAGGATATACTGAGTTCAAAGAAAATTTTATAGAGTGTAAACTCTCGTTCCCGAAAGCGTACTTTCGGATGTTTTAGTTCCTGTCATTCCGGCTTTATGCCGGAATCTAGAGTTCCTGTCATTCCCGTCCCGCTGAGCGGGATAAAGACTCCGGCGGGAATCTAGATTCTTTCTTCTGTACTTTTCATGACTGAAAAGATACCAAAAGGTCCTTCTTTTCATTGGTTCACTTTGGATTCTGTAATCGTCTTGTTTTCTAAAATTTCAAAGACTACCAAACGTTTGAAATTTTTACGAAAACTTCGACGACAGAATGCTCAAAGTTCACCAAAAAAAGAAGCAAACAACCAAAATTCATAGAAATATTTACCCCTCACTTTTCCTTACAAGCTTTATGCTTCATTCCCACTCATGTTTGCGAGAGATGGCATTTTCTGCCGCGTCTTGTTCTCACTTCTTTTTTCTGCTTCATTTTCCACGACCAAGCTCGATACCATCCAAAAGTGCTCAGATGCTATAGGATTT
>JANOWM010000125.1:0-2458 GCA_031417875.1 Candidatus Altimarinota bacterium | reverse complement strand
AGCCAGTGCTACCATAAGAGGCTTCCAGAGAGAATGCTTTTTATAAATCAAAAAAACAATAACAAGAGAGAATCCTATGAGTATAAGTGGTACATTACTCACGAGGATAAAAAAGGTATCAAGAAAAGTTTTGTCTATATTTTGGAGAGTATAGACGATCGGATATTCAGCTTTATCCAGGATTGAAAAGAGAGACATGTTTTTATGAGTTATAGGCTTTTTCTATTGCATCGAAACTGAGTCGTCGCATCTCCATGACTCACTTCATGAGTTTTGATTTTCACTCAGGAGTTCCACTACGCATATACTCTGTGAAGTTCGCAGGGATGAGTTGCCATGATACACCGAATTTATCACTCACCCATCCGCACATCTCGGCTTCTGGTTTTGCAGAGAGCTTGGAATAATAGTAGTCCAGGTCTGTTTGACTCACGCATGGTATCATCCACGATGCAGCGCAAGAGTGTGTGAAGTAGGGTCATCCATTCAGTGTCGCGAACTTATCACTACCAAAAAGTGTGAACTCGACGATCATGATGTCTCATGCCTTCGAGCCAGGAAGATGCTCATTTGGCACATCATAGAGTCCAGTGGTGGTGATGCGACTATCTGGAAATACGGAGCAGTAGAATTCCGCCATTTCGAGAGCTTGATTGGTGGAGGACCAGAGGCAGGTGGTGAGGGTTGTCATAGTCGTAAAAAGTTAGGAAATAATTACCCTTAATAAGGTAAAGTTCTATCTAAATGATTCTAGAAAAACTTGCTGGTCATTATGAATAAATATTCATAAATCTGCCATATCTTTTACCTGATCTGGCCATCAATCGGGCCAGTTCAAAAATGACCTAAGTTCTAAAAAAAACTCTATCCAATATGGATTACAGGATCGTATAAAAATTGAAAATGTGTCGGGTAGTTTCTTATGGCTTGCTCAGAGATATTTTATATCTACTAAATATTTTGATATCCAGTATAATTCCTGATTTGTGATATAGTTTTGATAATTAAGTTGTCCCTTCTCGCTCAGAGGCATTAGTCATCAGTTCATGTATTTTTCACAAATATTGTTTTGTAAGTCATACTTAGATAATAGAGTAGGCTCGAATTTCTTTATGTCCTCTATAAACTTAAAAATATTATGTCAACCTCCGCTATGTATTGGATATTTCGGATTAATTTTCAGTAGCACTGCCTTCAGATATAACTCAACAGCATGTCAAATAGTAAATAGTGTTACCGAAAGTGTACTTGAATCTAATCTGCTATATGCAATAAGAAATTCATCTCATAACATAACGAAATTTTTCCATTTAATTTCATCTTTTAGAAGAGTTTCTGGGGTATTTTTTGAATCCATATAAAAATTATCTTAAAAATCAAACTTTTATTTCACCTCTATATTTACCATATCACTATGGATTTTCTGATATTCTTCGAGCATTTTCATATATTCTGGAAGTATAGATTTATGAGTATCACTTGCACCTGTGGCGAAAAAATTCGGAACAATCCCATGTACAAATGCCATACATGATGCCTGGAGAGACCGCCGAGCAAAGAAAAAAGCGAGTTTTTGATGTTGTTTATAGCTGACACCATGCCCATGGAGATGAGAGTCGAACATAGGAAAGGATAAAAATTATAATGTTTTGAGACACGCCTCGAGTCGATCAAGATTCTCTTCGTTGGCAGGGATGATGATCGGTTTGAGGGTTTCAAATATCTCAGGAGTATCAAATGTTCCAGTCCAGGTGATTTTTGTTGAATTTCCAAGATCTTCGAAATCTGCACGCATGAAGAAGTGCGGGGCATTGACGTGTTCGAGTGCGATATAATCATTCGTGATTTCAAGCCATTTACTCACGTTCGGATATCTCGTTCCATCAGGTCCAATCATGGTAAATATCCAGCCTCCGCCAGGAGTGATATCACAGATTTCAAATTCATTCGAAAATCCAGCTGGTCACCACCAAACCCTGAGAAGCCCTGGAGTTGTCCATGCCTTCATGGCTGTTTCGCGAGGGAAGGGAAGGATGCGAGATGTGGTGAA
Organism: Candidatus Altimarinota bacterium; assembly: GCA_031417875.1. Classification (GTDB taxonomy): domain Bacteria; phylum Patescibacteriota; class Gracilibacteria; order BD1-5; family UBA2023; genus JABFSX01. Next base: position 408 of record JANOWM010000125.1, on the reverse strand, counting down.
GGTAGATGAAGACATAGTAATTAAGATAATATCCTTTTCAGACATTTTTTCAATAAAAAAATTCCATTAGGCAAACAGGATCTTTTCATATTGACATTATTCATTTTCACATTATTATTCCAGTAATATTTCTTATCTATTCATAAGTATGCCATATGATGCCATTTCCACAGAAGTACTCAATCAACTTCTTCCACGTCACATAAATCCTACAGACAATCTGCAGAACGAGGTAGCAGCCAATGTTAATGCCTTGAGAAATATTGATTTTATCAACGGTGATCTTGATGGGAATTTTCAGAAACTTCGAGAACAATGTGGGCTTATGACCCCAGATGATCATGTGAGCTCACTTATTACCGCATTTTCTATAGATACTAATCAAGGGACGCCTCTTATTACGGAAGT
>JANOWM010000124.1:0-1583 GCA_031417875.1 Candidatus Altimarinota bacterium | reverse complement strand
CACTCCTCTTACTCTCTACATAGAGCAATCATGATACGAAGTTATTCTCTGTAAAGACGGAGGCGATGCCCTCGATATCTTTCATGTGGAAAAACCTGATATTATCATCCTCGATATCAATCTCCCAGGAAAAAGTGGAGTTGAAGTATGTGGTGATATACGTAGTGAAAGTGATATTCCTATTATTATACTCTCCGCACGTGAAAGTGAAGATGATAAAGTTGCACTTCTCGAGCTCTGAGCTGATGACTATGTATCAAAGCCGTTCTCCCCTCGTGAACTCCTCGCACGTATGAGTGCGGTCATCAAACGATCTGAACAAAAGAAAAAAAATCCAAAACTCTCGAAAGTTCTCACATTTGGGAAACTAGAAATCGACGGAAAGAACTTTAGCGTTCTCATGAGCGGTGAAGATGTCAGACTCACAAAAACAGAATTCGCCATACTCGAGTACTTCGTCAAAAATGCAAAAAATGTCATCAAACGAGATGCTCTCATGAAAGATATCATCGGATATGATAACTATCTCTACGACCGCACGATCGATACCCATGTGAAAAATATACGAAAAAAACTCGATGGCGCGATAGAGATAGAAACGGTACGAGGAATAGGATATCGAGTGAAAAGTTTATAAGAATTTGTGTTTTTGAATATTTATAATAATATGTTTTTATAATTTAATATAAGCATTTTATTAAAATGAACAAGTCTATAATTTTAACGGATGGGCCTCCTGGAATTGGTGTTACACGGATGCATTATCTGACAGAAAAATCCTTTCGAGAAACTGGAGGCTTATGACAGATACATTTCTGAAAGGATTACATTAGAGCACAAGGCCTTTCGAAGTTACACGAAAATACTGCTAATAGAGTACAGAAGTCTTCACATGCACTTTTTCAGTACCACAGGGATCTACTCAATTTTTCAAATGATCCCAAAAAAAAGATCCTTGTTACCGATGGGAGCATCGTTTCTCCTGACATTTATGCGACAATATATGATGTATCCTTGCCACCAGAATATAGGAAAAAGTTCGATGAATCCATGTCTCTTCTCAGGAAAATAAGCCAGGATGTCATTGTCCTCCTCATCGAACCATCAAGAGAGTGGCATATACCAGTGGATATGAAATCCAAATCTCAAAAATATACTGCTCATTTATTTCCAGGCATAGCTCATAAAATGTACCGAGAATGTGGGTTGAGTGATATACGAGTACTCCCAGCGGAGAAACCATGCTAATAATAGATTTCTCTTTCATTTGCTTTTCATCCTACTCTCTCTAAAATAAGGAGGAAATATTATTGTATACACATGCTCTCACTCTCCTGACCACAATCTCTCTCTGGAAAAGTAAAAATATCTGGGTCGAAAAATGCAGCTCTCCCACTCATTGCAGCCTGTCTTTTTCATGAGTCGTCGACACTCGAAAATGTCCCACGAATTGGTGATATCTTCACTTTTATCGAGATTATTCGTTCACTCGGGTGAAAAGTTATATTCGAGTGAAATACTCTCACCATTGATACCAGGAACTTTGATAAAACAACCCTCGATAAGAACCTCGTCAAGAAAAT
>JANOWM010000123.1:0-2114 GCA_031417875.1 Candidatus Altimarinota bacterium | reverse complement strand
ATAAAAGTAATGGGGACACCGATAGCACCGACATAATCCAGAGGAATATCTTTCGTTATATCTACATTGATCGCCTCATAGTTATCATACTTCGGATAATCATTTTCATGCCCCTGACGAGTTTTATAAAGCGCCAAGTCTTCATGTCGTTCTTTGTAATCTAAATTTGTGAACCAGCGAACTCACTTGACTCTGATGTACTTGTTTCCGTATTCATCTATCCTATTCCCAGCAGAGTTCAGTGGATAAGATTCAGGAACTCTAAATTCCCTATCTCCACTATGAATACTCTGACCAAGCCATATTTTATTTTCTTTGATAAGCTTGAATGTTTCTTTATAAGTGATAGCATTAAGATTTCCAATAATCACAAATTTCTTGTTATATTCAAAAAGTTGAACTAAATATTCTCTGAAAAGAGAAAAAGGAGGATTCGTCACGACGATGTCTGCTTGCCTGAGTATCTCGATACATTCAGGACTGCGAAAATCGCCATTTTGCCTGAGTGGAGTTCGTATAGTGTCGAGCTTATTTATCTTTCCATCACCATTGATATCCTTTACTATTTCGAGCTTATATGATGGCTTATCATCTTCGAAGTGTGTGGAGATGAGTTTTTTGAGTCCGAGGAATTCGAAGTTCTCAGAAAAATATTTCCAAAAATGGCTCTCTTCAGGATCATCACAGTTACAAAAGATTATCTTATTTCGGAAGTGGTCTTTATAATTTCGCATTTCTTTCTCTATATCCGAGAGTTGCGTGTAGAATTCATCGTTTTTTGCCTTGTTCGCTTTTTTTAGGTTTTTGTTTCAGGATTTTTTCTCGGACATAATAAAAGGCGTACTTAGTGAATAAGAACGCCAAAATATCGGGTTTTGTACTTTAGCAAGAAGGGACAATGAAGTTCCGTCTCGCTAAAGTACCAATCCGTCTACTAATAGACAAAAATGGGTGGACAACTTTCATTGCCCCATCTTATTTATTAGTAAAACGGAATGTTTGGACTGATACTTTAGCCTTTTTAGTATAGCGAAATTTCGATTTTTGCAATAAAAAGAGTCAAATAACTTTGACTCAGAAAAAAAGTGATTCGGAACTCAAACGATTTTGTAAAATCTTTTGATTTTCGAAGAGATTGGGATATACTCGTATTGTTCACGACAAAAGAGTCTCCTAAAAGTGTTAGTGCTTCCGGACGGCTCTTTTTTTATGTTTTATATTTTATAAACTCTTTCACTCTATCTTGGGAAAGATTCATTCAATACAGATCTTTAAATGGCTTATAAAGTGAAGAATATGCCTGATTTGGAAATAGAATTTTCTTGAGTCGTTTCTTTTCTATGAGATATTTCACTGTTTTGATATAGTCGCCATCTCCTGTTACGAGAACCATTTGATCAAAGTCATCCTCTTCGAGAAGTCTATGCATGATCTCAAAAACGATATCAACATCGACATTTCCTTTTTTCTTTCATTTCATATTCTGATGATGTTCTCGAAATTCGAGGATAAATCCTGCTTTCTGGATCTTTCGATACATTGCTTGGTGAGATTCATCCAAGAATCAGAGAAATATATATGCTTCCTCTACAGAAAATTTATCTCGGAGATAGACACGAAATCTCAAAAAATCTACTTTCCATCCTGCGGACGCTGTCCCAAGATGGAGATTTTGACCGTCAATGAATGCAATATTGTTCTCTTTCATGAGAAAATTATAAGGATTTTTATCCTATTGCAATCAAAAAAAACACCCTCATTTCTGAGAGTGATTTCCATTTGTATGTGGTGGCGACTGGTCGAGGAAGTCAGAACCGCACTACAGTGATCAGATACCCTACCTTTTATACCAAAAATCATATAAATATACCCCGAGAGTTCTCACTATAATAAAATAGATAAAATAAGATCGTACAAATTTTATTATTATCTATTTTTCTATGAAACAATATATATGACACAATGACCATATTTCTGTATGAGAGGCACTCTACCAATTAGTGGGACTTATACAGGAGATTGAAAGGAATAAGAATTCTCTACCCACCCACGCCTCACTATGAAAAAATCATCTGAAATCAGTAAAATCAGAAATCCGTAAAATCAGAAATCTG
>JANOWM010000122.1:0-10759 GCA_031417875.1 Candidatus Altimarinota bacterium | reverse complement strand
AGATGCGACACCGACTATTTTTCTCGACGGAAAAAAGCTCGAGCTCTCAATCTTTCGAGATATGGATATGCTCGTTAAGTTTCTTGATCGGGTGGTGAAGGAATAGAATTTATTCAATCACACGAAATAACTCTTCGAGACTCGTTTTTCCTCGCATTGCCTTGAGTATACCATCTTCTCTCATGAGGATAAAATCATTCGCGCGAGCTTTTTCGATGATTTCTTTTGGGCTCGCAGATGCGCGTATGAGTGATCTGATTTCATCTGAAAAATGCATGACTTCATAGATACCAACTCGTCATTTATACCCAGTCATTCCGCATTCAAGACATCCGTGAGAACGGTAGAGTTTATAACTTTCTTTGTTTGTGATCGCTCAAGCGATACCTATATCTTTGAGCATGTATTTGATGATATCAGTTTGGACTTTTTCGGCATTGTAACTTTCGATACAATGGGGACAGAGTCTCCGTACGAGCCTTTGGGCAATGATCACATCGAGTCCAGAAGCGAGGATATAAGGAGGAACTCCCATATTCATGAGGCGCTCGATGGTTTCGGAAGCACTTTTTGTATGGAGTGTCGAGAGAACAAGGTGTCCAGTCATCGATGCCTGCATGGCGATGGTCGCACTTGAAAGGTCTCGTATTTCACCGATCATGATGATGTCAGGATCTTGACGCATGAGCGCGCGAAGTCCGCTATCATAATTATAGTGTTTTTTTTCATCGACTTCACTCTGAACGATTCAGGGAATTTCATATTCTACAGGGTCTTCGAGGGTGATGATTTTTTTCTCTTCGGTATTGAGCTCTTGAAGTATCGAGTAGAGAGTGGTTGTTTTCCCGCTTCCTGTCGGTCATGTGACCAGGATAGTTCCATTTTTTTTCTTGAGACTTTTATCGATTTGGCGTTTCGCTGTCCAGACAAATCCCAGTTCATCAAATTCTGGAATAGAATGAGTGGAATCAAGTATTCTACAAACGACATTTTCCCCGTATTTGACAGGTAAGGTCGAAACTCGAACATCTACTTTTTCTCCATCATCAGCTATGCGATATTTTCCGTCTTGTGGGACTTCTGTGAGATTGAGCTTGAGATCGCTTTTATATTTGAGTCGTTCGAGAAGGAGTTTGTATTCCGCACGTGTGAGCTCAGTAATATCAGTGAGGTCTCCATCGATACGAATTCGAATTTTTGTGGTTTTTTCTCAGGTATCGAAGTGGATATCAGAAGATCCAAATCCAAGTGCTCATCTCGTAATAATAACGAGGGCTGTTTCACTGTCTTGGCTTTCTAGTGCTTTATGAATGCTCGTATCAAAATCGCGAAAACGCTCTTTTGGTAGAGGTCATGAGTGCTTTTTTTTCTCGACTTTTATCGCATTTGAAAGTGTCGTCTCATCAGTAATGGTCCAAAGTGAGGGAGATGTTGGTGGAGTTTCAGGAGGCATGAGTCTATAGTAACAGAAATTTCCTCTTTTTGCAATTCGCTTCCTCTTGCAAATCAAAAAAACTCTTTACGTTTTATTCTTTTTCCCTATAATCAGCCATTATGGGATTTATTATGAGAAACGAGTCATTTGTATGTGAAAATTGTGCTCTGGATGTGAGTCATCATCCAAAAGGTTCTGCGCGAAATCACTGCCCGTATTGTCTCGTTTCAAAACATGTAGACGATCTTCTCCCTGGTGATCGACTCTCAGAATGTCATGGGCTCATGATCCCAATAGGAGCTGATTATAAAAAAGGCAAGGGGGATATGATCAGGCAAAAATGCAAAAAATGCGGAAAAGAAATGCTCAATATGCTTGCCCCTGATGATGATTTTCTCTCATTTGTCCGGAAAATCAATATTTGAAAAAGTGACTAGATTCTTTCAATTTGGAGGAGATATTTCAGAGTTTTTTGTGATTTTTAGATTTCTCAGTATGATAGGTGTATGCAATCATTTGAAAAAGAATTCCATCAGTATGTAACACCAAAAGATACTCTTATCCTCGCGGTAAGTGGAGGAGTAGATAGTATGGTCCTTTTGGATCTTGTTTCGAAAAATCACCCACATGATAAAATCCTCGTGGCTCACCTCGATCATTCTCTTCGTGGAGATGAATCTGATGGGGATAGAAAGTTTGTTGCGAATATATGCGATAAGAAAAATATCGCCTGTGAAGTGAAAAAAATGGATATTGGTGCTCTTGCAAAGGCCCAAAAAATGAGTATCGAAACCTCAGCCCGAACAGAGAGATATGCTTTTCTCGAACAGATGAAGACTTTTTATAATGCTACATACATCCTCACAGCCCATCATCAAGATGATCAGATAGAAACGATTATTATCAATCTTACCAAGTGAGCAAAACTGAGATGACTTTCAGGAATGTCGGTGATTTCTGGACATATTTTTCGTCCGCTTCTTTTCACACCAAAAGAAGTCATATACGCCTACCAAAAGGAAAATGCCATCGCTTATCGAGCTGACAGCTCAAATGATGACACTACTTACGAGAGAAATCGCATCAGACATGATATTATCCCCGTACTTTCAGCTCTGAATCCTCGAATCCAAGAAATGTTTGGTGAACTCGCACTGTATATGCAGGAAATGACAGAGTTTGTCCGAGAGTATGTAGAGATATGGATGACTGATGCTTTTACAAAATCTGGAAAAGAAAAAAGTTTTTTTGCAAGTGATTTTCTCGCACTTTCCCCACTTATGAGGTGAGAAGTAATCTCATATCTCTATAGTGAAGCTCAAGGTGGTTCGACACATGGACTTTCTCGAGGTCTCATCGAAGAACTTACGAGATTTATATGAGATCCAGGATCATATGGAAAAAAAGAGATAAAAAATCTCCACCTCGAGAGAAGGGGAGAGAGAATATTTATTTTGTAGGATGACTAAGATGCTTCCTTCCAGGAGGGGTTTTTCTTTTCTGAAGGGTAGAAGATAGAAGTATATCAGCTAAAGATCTCTTTTGCCTGAGATGTACTATGGAGAGGATACAGGCTCAGATCAAGTATTATTTTTCCATCAGAATCTACAAGACGTCAGTTAGTCAGCATGAAAATAGGTGTTTTTTTCATGACCTCTGTCTGGCGGATAACCTCTTCGATATGTATGATATATTCGAGATGAAGGAGTATATTCTCGTAGGTATCGCTGATTTGGAGTCCATATGCTCGAAGATTTCCCTCATTTCTTATTTGAGTCAAGACAATATTTGTATTTTTTCATTCTCAAGGGAGTTTTGAATACGACTGTGGAACATCAATTCGCATTCACAGTGACCAACGTGGTTGATACCCAAAAAGTATCGTTATGACGCCTATCAGGCATAACGATTATATCTTTCATGAATGGGTATATAGATTCTTTTGATCGAAAAACATTACGGAACTCTTTCATCAAATGAGTTCGATTTTTTACAACATCATTTTCTATCGTTATTGTTTCCTTTGGTGTCTTTTTCTTTGGAATTTGTTCCGATGTAGGGCTTGGTTTTTCGGTCATTTTATAAAAATTATACTACTACTGTTCTCTCTGGATATATGGTTGGGATGTGTGGTATTTTTGGAATGGGTTTATTTTCTTCAAAGAGATTTTTTATAAAGTCTACTACTTCTTCTCGGAACTCTATCGGTTTTATCTGGAAGATAAGTGGAGCGAGAGTCGATTTTTTGACACCGCTTCACAAAGTATCGTGAATCAAAATATTTTTTTTAGTGTCGAGAGAAAAATCTACACTGGAGAAACCAAATTTTTTTGGTGAACGCTTCATCTCCAAAAGACGGAGAGTCGTCTGCGAAACCCGAACCACTTCATCGATAGTTTCGACGTTAAACGTCTGATGAAGAGAAATTCAGTTTACTATATTTGTGATTCCTGTGAGGACGATATGGGGCGAAGACTTTCCATCTCATAACTCCAAAAATAAGCTATCGACTCCATTGGTAATGATGACTTCATCGAGTTTTTTTCCAGGAATTACCACACTAAGAGGAGTATATCCCGTGAGTGTATTTTTTTGCAAAAGTGTTCGTAGGTCTGCGACTAATTTTTGTCTTTCTTTGAGGTCGGGAGCTATATCGTTTTTACAAAGCTCGTACTCTTCTCTTATGCTCTTTTGAATCGGTCACTCATTTTTCCATGAGAGCTTAGGTGGCGGGATGCATTTGAGGTTTTCGGACATAAAAAAGAGTATAAGAGTATGATACACTATTTCACGCTCGTTGTCATCTTTTTTCTTGCTTTTTCTCTATTTTCTTTATAATACGCGAGCTTCAAACAATTTATATCACGAGTTGACCCCCACTTTTCCCGAAGTGAGAGCCAATATCGAACATATCCACTCGTGACAGAGGTGAATATGTAATTTTTCATTATTATGGCGAAAAAACCAACAAAAGTTGTCAAACTTCAGCTCAAGGCTGGTATGGCAAATCCAGCACCTCCGGTGGGTACTGCCCTCGGGCCCACCGGTATCCAGATTGCCGAGTTTTGTAAACAATTTAACGACAAGACGAAGGATCAAATGGGGAAAATCCTCCCAACAGTTATCAATATCTACGAAGATCGTAGTTTTGATTTCTATACCAAGCAACCTCCTATGACTTGGTGGATCAAGGATGCACTCAAGCTCGCATCAGGGTCTAAAGAGTCACACAAGGTAAAGGTCGGACATATGACTCTCGCTCAGCTCAAGACTATTGCCGAAGGAAAAATGCCAGATCTCAATGCAAATGATCTCGATCACGCGATGAGTATCGTCGCAGGTTCTGCTCGTTCTATGGGTATCACCACAGATCTCAAAAAATAGTTCATAGTCAGATAGTCGGTTGGCTGGATAGTCAGATAGTAGGGCCTCTGGTTCCAGCCATCTAACTAATCACTATCGAACTATCTGACTACTTGGCGCTATCGTCTAGTGGTTAGGACACGGGATTCTCATTCCCGGAACCGGAGTTCGATTCTCCGTAGCGCTACCAGTAAAAATCAAAAAAATCCCTTCACATTTATGTGAAGGGATTTTTATTCCTACCTCCTTCCATGATAGTGATATTCAAGATGTTTGAGTCCCCATTTTTTGCAGTTTGTGCGACAAGTGTGTCCTCCATATTTATCCGTTCTTCCAGGATGAGCCATTGCGATATGAAAAGCGTACATGCTGGCATAGAGAGCGATGATGATGAGAGCAAGTGTTTTCATAAAAAAGAAGTAAGATTCGTGTAATAATTACTGACAAGATATCTTATAGTAGCGAGAAGTCAATCTCAGTATACATATTCTTTTGTATATTTTATTTTTTCTATATACTCTAAAAAGTATATTTTAACTTTCTTTTTATGGACGAAATGATCAAAAAACTTATGGCAAGCGGAGTATCTGCTGATATGGTAGAAAAGCTGAAGGCTGGACTCGGTGAAAAGTTCGAATCTGAGATTATGTCCAGTGGACTCAAGACTGCGGCTGCAAAGATCGGACTCGATGCATCAGCACTTCCTGAAATCGACTTCAAAAATGCTCTCGAAGCCGTCGAAGAAATGACAGGAAAAGATCTCAATAATGATGGAAAACTCGGTGATGGTGACGGAAAAACAGGAATGGCTGAAGCCATCGAAAATGCAAAAGAGGCCGTCGCAAACTCAGACATGACAGGTGTCAAAGAATTTGCAACAAAAAATGCAGGCTGACTCCTCGCTAAAATCAAAGGATTTTTTGCGTAGTATTATTTCTTATACCAAAAACGACACTCCTCACTTCCGTTGAGGAGTTTTTTATTGGCAAGTCAGTGACGGATATCGACTCAAAAATTCGTGATAAATCATCATTTTCATGCTTCGATCGTGTGTATGAGTTTCATATGTATCTCATCCAGTGATTCATTTTCGAGGCGTTTTCCATATGGAGGATTTGTAACCGTGGTGAGAGGTTGTTCTTTTATTTCCGTCATGCCGAAAGCGTCTCATTGACCATCGGATTTTTCAATAGGGTTCAAAAAATCTTTTACTTCAAAAGTAATATCATCCGCGACTCATGCACGATCGGCGTTTCTCCTTGCTATCTCGATCATATGAGGATCTCTATCAGATGCTAAGATATGGTATTTTCCACTTGGATAGGCTTTGAGACGAAGGGTATTCTTTACAGAAGTATACTCATCTTTATCATGAAAGGGAAGTGACTCGATACGAAAAGATCTCTCAAGTCATGGTGCGATATTTCGTGCCATCATCGCAGCTTCGATAGCGATAGTTCCTGATCCACAAAATGGATCCGAGAGTGGTTCGCTATATTTCCAGTTAGCAAAAGCAACGAGAGCGGCTGCGAGATTTTCTTTTATCGGAGCTTCGCCTGATTCGGTCCGATATCATCTTTTATGGAGAGGATCTCACGTCACATCGAGCATGATATGTGCGATATCATCGACGATGAGGATGAGGATGTGGACTTCGATACCTGAGGTGTAGTTTGGAGTATGAAGGGTGGAAAATATTGCTTTTTGACTCACGGACTGGATAGTAGGAGTGCTCGAGAGAACTGATCGTGTGGATGAAGCCTCGATGACGATGCGCTCTTTTCCAGTGAGATAATCACTCCACGAGATATCTGAGAGCGTATCATGAAGGGTATCAAAATCCGTGATTTTCCCGCTGAAAACCTCGATATGTACACGATTTGCAAATCTACTTCCGATGAGGAGAGCATAGAGGGTCGAGAGATTTCATTTGCCACTGACAAGTCGGTCTTGTCCCGTGGTACTCTCGAGTCCGAGACGCTCGCTTTCGCGTCTCACGAGCGATTCGAGTCCTGACTGGCAGGTGATAGTCATGACGATGTTAGTAGGGTCTAGAGAAATCTGATGGATTTTTTTTGGAGTATGGGAGATGATTTTTGGCATGAGAGGAGTATATGAGAAAAATCATTTTAGTCCAAAATAAAACCTCATATGAGATGAGGTTTTAGAGTGGTTGTTTTTTTAGTTTAAATATCTTTTGCTTTTTCTACATTTGATCCCATAGCAGTTTGAAATTTTGATTTAATCACTTGTAGTTTTGTTTGTTCTGCTAATTTTCCTTGTGCGAGCATAATTTCCTCGCCTAGTTTCTTCTCAAATTGAGTTCCGAGGCTCTCAGGAGTTTTCCCTAATTTTCCCAGCATTTTTCCAAATGCTCATTCGGGCTTGAGACCTGTTGCAAAGGCCTTCATTTGATCACCAATCTTTTTCGCACCATCTTTATCGAATCATATCTGAGTCAAATGAGCTGTGAGTTTTTCTTCATTGACATTTATTCAAATTCATACATCGGTGTAAGTTTCTTGGGTGCTGATATTTTCAAGTGTTGCCATATTCTAAAAATTAAAAAGATAAAAGTGTCGACGAGAGTATCGTCTGTTCTGAGTCACGCTCGATCTGTTCTGTCGTTTTTACGAGCGAGAGAAGTCCTCGTTGGTAGATATTTTTGACGCTTCTGTAGTACTCAGCGATATGATCCATCTCAGCCATGAGATCAGAGTCAGTGAGACTCGGGATCTTTTCCATGAGGGCATGCTGTTGAGATGGTGTCAGATCAAATATCAGGGTATATTCTTTGATGATGTTTTCGATGAGGCGATCACGGATTACCATAGAAAAATGTAAGTACATATTTAGAATAACATACTTTTCTATGATTTGCAAATTCTGGATATTTTTACCCTCTTCTCATCATCCATCTCATCAAAACTCCAACACTGCGGTCTTCACTCATTTCATTTTTTACTATTTTTTCGTTTATTTCGTCAAAAGTATACCAACAGGTCGTCATATCTGACTCTCCTTCATCATCATGTTCGTGATTTCCGTGTTCTTCAAATTCTGTCGCGACGAAATAATAAAGATCCCATTCGATATTTGACCCACAATGTGAGATATGAAATAGAGTCGGATTTCTTATATCGACACCTGCCTCTTCTCGAGCCTCACGGATGACTGCCTCTTTAGCCTTTTCTTCGATATCTCCATGAAAATCTTTCCACTCTTTGAGGGTATCGATGACCTTTCCTCCAGGAAGGCGATAATCGTATTTTCATAGCTCTCTACGATACTCACGAGAGAGGAGAACTTTATTGTCTTTTGATATAATCACCCTGACTCATGGGGGACGACGGGCTCGTTCAAACATCTTTTTCTTTCCATTTACCTCCACTTCAAAAGAGATAAGTTCAAGTATTTCTCATGATCCGAGACTCACCTCATGACCAGTAGGAACTATCTTTGCCATAGAAAATATTATTGAAATTTTGGCAAGTATTCTGTCATATACCTCTTTTCACATGCTTTTATGACTTTTACCGCTTCATCTATTCCGAAAAATCCACCACACTTACAACAATCCATCTTTTTGAGATCTTTATAGTGTTCCCAGTAGTAGGTAGTTTCTTTTTGCCAGTGAGGACCGAGTTGTTCGTAGCTTGTGATATGGTCCATACGCTTGTCGTCAGCGAGAACAGCGATCACCTTGTCATCTATCTCTCATGAATCATCAAATTTCATGATACCGATGATGCGAGCTTCGACGAGACATCCTGGAGCAAGTGGCTCAGTAACACCGACGATTTCGATATCGAGTGCATCTCCATCGTGATCCCAGGTACACGGGATCGCACCATAGGCAAAAGGATAGGCAAGTGAGGAATACCCGACACGATCCAGCTTGAGTGTACCAGTTTCGGTGATAATCTCGTATTTGTTGATAGTGCTGGAGTTGATCTCGATAAGGGCATGGACTCGGAGCTTTTCTTCATCAACAAAGGCAGGAAGGGTATGAAGGAGGTTGAGCATATATTTACTCGGTGCGTGATCGATATTGGCCATGATAGTTAGATAGTTGGATAGTTAGATAGTTCAGAAGCCTATTTTATCTCGTAGGTTATAGAAATATTAGTAGAGATTTCGAGTTCTCATGCAGAGATCCCAGCACCACCGACACTGGCATCTTCGGTTTTTGCCATCATAGCATACTGGTTATACATTGGAGGAGTATAGTTTTGGCTTTCACTGATAGATGTGATTTTCCCAAGAGATACTCAAGAAGCGAGAGCTATGTCTTCGGCCTTTTGGCGAGCTTTTTTGATAGCGAGATCTCGAGCATCTTTGTAGAGAGGAGTCTTATCATCGACATCGTAGCTCGTACTCTGTATGCGAACATCAGGAGTTGCACTGACTCATTCGAGGACACTGTCTACGGAGTCGAGGGCACGGATTTTGACAGAAAGTCCATGCGTCGCGATAAATCCATCGACACGACTCGCACCACTATCGTATACATAGTTTGGATTGATTCCGATATTGACGCTCTGGATATCTGATTCTTTGACGCCATTTTTGATGAGCATGGTTTTTACGATCGCGATTTTTTCGTTTACTGCAGCAAATCCTTCTTTTGTGGTCTTTCGTTTTTCTTCTGCGAGAATAGAGACGATAAATGTGTCAGGCTTGACCATGACTTTTCCATCTCATGCGACTGTCACGCTGTGAGATTCTCAGGTGGTTATCGTACTCGTGTGATTTAAATTTGTACCGATAAACCATGAACCGATACAGATGGCAAGGGCGATAAACAGGGAAGAGATGATTTGCATAGAAGTTGAGATTAGGAGATTAATACGTCTCCATTATAGAAAAGAAAGATTGAAAATCAAGCATACTTTTTATTTGCAATATCCTTGTTTTTTCCTATACTACATCTTGTTTTACTCATCATTTATGCGAAAAGTTATCATATATTCTCTCATTTTTTCCTTACTTACGGGATGTTCCTTGTGGAAAAAAGAAGCAGATTTTACCTCTCTGTATAATTCATACGTTTCTCTACGTATGGAATCACTCGAGAAGGTGAGTAGCGTTCTCGGTTATTCTCGACAAGAAGAGGCAGTCTGAAAGATAACAGCATCGGTACTAATACCAGTGATTATGAGCGGATCGCTCGTGACTGACTATATGACACAGGTGAATCATACTGATATGAATCTCGTCTTTGAGAACATGAAAGCACAGTTTGAGAGTGTTATAAATACTGGAAATATCGAAGCAAAAAAGATCACCCTGAGATCAAAACTGACTGAAATGTTTGTTATGTTTGAGTGACTCAAGACTCAAAACCTTCTTCCAGCAGAAGCACAAGCAATATTTGATAAGTATTCCGGCAAATGGCTGAGTTACATAGAAGAAAATCCACTCCTCGTAACTGGGATGAGCGAAGAAGAAAAAATGGCAACAACTGTCATCAAAAATATCTCTCGCATGGGAATAAAGGAAATAAAGGCATACCTCCTGGAGTATCCTATCCTGGCATCACGTAATCTCGTCTATGAAAGTGGCTCTCTGAAAACTTTTGCGGTCGTACTTGATCGAGAAAAGTCAGTCAGCCTTGCAAAAAAGCTCACAGAAGACCTCACAGGTTCAGGTATGACTGACGAATTAAGCCAAACACTCACAGAGACTCTTCGTGAGATAAATCTTTCAGGAACCATGACATTTGATACGGATAATACTTCGTATCTGTGACTAAATCTCGAACTCGGAGCTTCCGGAACTCTTGTTTCTCGACTCACTCTCACTTCGAAAAAATGAGAATCAGCACTGAAAATCGAATCTATTGCCGATGCTACGATGATAAGCTATATTTCATCATATTCAAAAGAAAAAGCAGACATCATTATTACCGCCTCACAAAGTGGTTCTGATCTTGGACAAATCAAAATTCAGTCAATTCTC
>JANOWM010000121.1:0-8150 GCA_031417875.1 Candidatus Altimarinota bacterium | reverse complement strand
AAAAAGAGAATTATTTGCATTCAAATATTGAAAATATATACTAAGACTCTCCCATAATCTCTCTTTTCATGAAAAAAATTATTCTCTCCTGCGCCCTTATTCTTTCATTTTTTACGAGTCAACAGATTTTTGCTCAGCCTACAGCTGTCGGCACCATCAATACTATCACCGAGATGATCAATTCACTTGCTGGATACTGAGTGATTCCTACTGATGTAGCGAAGGAAAGAGTGAATTATTATACTGATAGGATATACCTTTATGGCATAGAGCTTGGCAGTGCACTCAAAGAAAGTGAAGATTGGTCACGCGCTGAACTCTGGAGAGTTATTAGTAAAAAACTCTCGACTCGCAAAGATCAATGATTTCTCACCAAGGGAAAATATGATTCGTATATTGCGACGTATACAGGAGCGATTACGGCAGAAGCCCCAATCTCCCTCTGAAAACAATATAAACAGTTTCTCTTGCTCGATGAAGAGATTGTCAGCTTTGCTATTCCACTCATGCAAGATGCGACGTATGCTGATCTGAAGTGACGCATCCTGAAGCTCTTCTCTGAAAATAAAATCACCAAAGAAAAACGTGACACATGGATAACCAAGATTGAAACACAAATATATCAATATAAATCAGAAACAGATTTTGTCGTTTCTCTTTTTGAAGATGAAGCAAAAAACTATACGGTAGTGCTTGCTCAAACATGAACAACAGAAGGAAATGACCAGCTCACAAATACATACTATGATACACTCAAAAGATCTTCCCTTGCCCGTATCGAAAAACTCCCACTCCGGACAGTCAAAGCTCAACTCTTGCGGGCAAACAAGCAACTTACCAGGTACAAGGATGGAACGAAACAACAGCAAAAACAACAAGCAATTATAAAACTTCTCGAGGAGGTTATAGCTAAAAGGTAGTCTCAGAAAGTTTCCCTATAAAGATTTTATTAGGCGTCAATTTTTTCTATCGGAGCAATCTCGATATTCATCTTCTTTACTCCCATTCCTGGGAATGCGATATTGGCGATAGCATCATCGAGAGTAATGATGGTTCAAACTCCGTACTGTGGATGTTTGATACGATCTCAGATAGCAAATCAGAGTTTATCATTTTTTGGCTTGATCGCACGTGGAGTAAATGCTGGATCTCAACCACTTCGAGAAAAGAGATTATTCATTCCACTGAGTCCATTTTCTCAGTTACCAAATATGCTTTTTGAGAGATTTCGGCTTTCATCGATAGAGATACATTCAGGAGGGATTTCTTTGATAAAACGACTCTTTGGATTAGCGCTATAGTTTCCAAATGTATATCGCTCATGTGCCCGAGAGATGTAGAGGGATTCTTTTGCGCGGGTGATTGCTACGTACATAAGTCTGCGCTCTTCTTCGAGGGCACTTCCATCGACGAGAGATCGTGAGTGCGGAAATATCCCTTCCTCAGCTCAGGCGATAAAGACTGTGGGATATTCGAGACCCTTGGCGAGATGGACGGTCATGAGTGACACATGTCACCTCTCTTCTTTTTCTTTATCTTCTTGATTTCTATCTTGATCGGTTATAAGTGCTATATCTTCGAGAAACTGCGCAAAATTTTCAGGATAGATGAGTCCATCATAGCGTGATGCCATATTTTGAAACTCCTGGAGATTATCCATTTTTCACTCAAATTCTTCTTCACTATACTCATTCTTGAGATAGTCCTCATATCATGTTCGGTCGATGATATGTTTCATAACTTCCGCAACTGACTGAGTTTTAGATGCTTCGAGAAAAAACTTATAGAGTATACAAAAACTCTGGAGTCACTTCGCGCCGATTCACGTGAGAGAGTCGAGGAGAAAATCATTCTCACACATTTCTTTGATGGTGAGGTGTTCTCGAGTGAGAACGTCGAGAAAATTCTCGAGTGATTTTTCTCAGATTTTTCTACCTGGCACATTTATAATTCGTTTGAGGCTCATCGAATCATATGGATTAAATATAATGCGAATATATGCAAGAATGTCTTTTACCTCTTTGCGTTCATAAAATTTAACTCATCCATAGACCCGATAGGGGATATTTTTTCGTATGAGAGATTCTTCGATAAGTCGTGATTGACCGTTGGTTCTATAGAGTACTGCAAATCGAGCATAGCTATTTTCTTCCTCAGAATTGCTCGTGTTACCTGAAAATATTTCTCGTATGGCATTTACTATCATCTCGGCTTCATGTTTTTCATCGAGTCCATCGAGAAGCCTTATTTTTTCACCTTGCGGATTATTTGTAAAAAGAGTTTTCTTCATCTGATTGGTATTGTTTTTTATGACCGCATTTGCCGCTTCGATGATAATTTTCGTCGATCGATAATTTTCCTCGAGGTTGATAACTTTTGCTTCTGGGTAATCTTTTTTAAAAGAGAGAATATTTTCTATGTTTGCTCATCTCCAGCTATAAATTCCTTGCCAATCATCCCCAACGACACAAAGATTGCGCGCCTTACTCGCGAGAATCTTTACGATCTCATACTGGAGAAGGTTTGTATCCTGATACTCATCCACCATAAAATATGTAAACCGTGTATGGAAATACTCGAGCACTTCCTCATGATCGAGAATCTGACGGAAAAAGAGAAGAAGATCGTCAAAATCGAGAGCATTATCATCTCTGAGTCGTCATACGTATTCTTTATACACCTCAAGGACGACTGATTTGATATACGAATCTACAGTCGTCGAGTACTCAATGGGGGAAAATCACTCACCCTTCGCTCCAGATATCATAGAAAGTATAGCTCGCGGATTGCATTCTTTTTCATCGATGTTTTTTCGTTTCATGATATCTTTTACGAGACGAAGGCAATCATCGCTATCATAGATAACAAAGTCTTTTCCATAACCAAGCCTGTCGATGAACATCCTGAGGAAAAATGCAGCCGTAGAATGAAAAGTCCCAACCATAGGAAGTCAAGGTTCACGAAATGGATTGAGTCACTCGGTACTCAGTCCGAGTTTTTTCGCGATTCGTTCGCGCATTTCTCTGGCTGCTTTATTCGTAAAAGTGACACAAAAAATCGACCTGGGATCGATATGATGGCTTTTTATCATGAAAACCACCCTTTCCGTTATGGTATGGGTCTTTCCAGATCCAGCTCAGGCATTGATAAGAAGGGGTCATTCTATCGCATTTACCGCCTCTTGTTGCTCAGGATTAAGATTTCACATGCCAGGAGTCTATAGAAAAAAGTGAAAAAGTCGAGACAATTCTTGCAATTCTCTCGCTTTCTTATATACTCTTTTCATAGAATACTTTTTGTACTCACTTTTTTCCACGTGGATCTTGTCAAACTCTTCGGCTCGCGTTCGCGAGTCAAACTTCTAGAAAAACTCGTTATAGAAGATGTCGTATCTCGTTCGAGTATGGGCTTTTACATACGTGAGCTCTGTCGTGATGTTGATGAACAGATAAATGCAGTGAGACGAGAACTTATGAATCTCGAGAACCTAGGAATACTCAAATCCTACGAACAAAACAAAAAAAAGTACTATCAGATGAATCACAGTAGTCTGATTTATAAAGAAATTGTAGAAATGTTTTTGAAAGCGTACGATGTGATGCTTCCTATAAAGAACTTTTTTAAATGACGAAAAACACTCGATCTGGTTACTATCTCTGAGGCAGTTCTCGATTTTCGAAATGAAGGAACCAATAATATTGTCGATATATTTATCATCGGAGAACTCGATAAAATCGAATTTAATAACTTTCTCGAAAAAGCCTTTTTTGGTCGTAAAGTGAAATATGCGATTATGTCGCTCGAAGATTTTACCAATCGTCTGGAATACAATGATAAACTCGTACTCTCGATTCTTTCACAAAAATGAAACATATTTCTCAGAGATCGACTCGATATCGAATCAAGTCTCGAGTCTAAACTGAGATCCATGAAAATATTTTCAGCTTAATTTTGGTAGTATTTTTCGAGAAATACTCGCGCCTCGTCGAGTTTTTTTATAACCATTGCATCGTCTCAAACACTAAGATTTTTCCCCTGAATATCGAGCGTAAAATAACCACTATATTTGAGCTCTGAGAGCTTTATGAGGAGTGATTCGAGTGGCATATTTCCTTCACCAGGAAAGAGTCAGGTTGCTTCTTCTGTTCGGTCTGAGAGATAGACGAGTCCCATAGTAGATCCTAGGAGGATAAGGGTTTTCATCAGATCCACTCCACTTGCGGGGTCTACATTTTCTATGGAAAGTGCCGTATGTTCTGTGATTTTTTTGATAGTTTCTGGACGAGCATCTCCATACTCAGAGATGACAAAGAGCCATGTTTTTGGAGGAGCATTGATGATGTTTACGGTAATATCGCTATACTTTTTTGTCACGATTTTGAGATATTCGCCAAACCAATCTTTTTCTTTTTCAAATCTATGAGGTGGGTGGACATTTACGATTTTTACGTTTAGTTCTTTTGAGAGTGTCAATATTTGATCAAAATGTTTTTTTGTGAGTTTCTTCTCGGGAGCTGTGAGGGAAATAACGGGAACTCATGTCACCATAATAAGACTTTGGATATACGCACTATCGAAGCTATCATAACAATCAAAATCAACAGATATATCAAGACCATCATATTTCGCCTGTTTTACGAGGAGAAAAATCTTGTGAAGTCCATATCAGGCGAGAGATCTTGTGGAGAGAAGGAGCATAATGAGAAAAATTGGAGTATGTTTATATTACCATTTCTTTTAAAAATTTCCAATTATTCTTTGTTTTTCATGCTATCGATACGATACTCTGAAAATCGTACACGTTTTCGATCGACAATATTTTGTATCATCTTTTCGTTATAAGTCATAGTCGCTTTGCCACTTTTGAGCTCAAGAAATATGACTTCTCGCAAGTGTCACTCTGTGAGTCCATCAAATATGATATAGTCACATCCTTTTCAGACAAAAACCATATCTTTCGGTGCGTATGGGAAATTTGGAAGTGCGGGAAGAACTTTTTCATAAACTTCTCCGAGGATTTGATTGCGAGATCCACGAAGAGTTGCATGTTTCATCTTTTTTCCTTCAAAAATAAAGAGAATCCGCATGATCGCCATTCCGATGATGAGCCCAAGAAGGAGTCACGCTCCAAGCGTCAGATTATCCATTTATTTGCATTTTTACAGAGAATCCATAATATCCGTCTCATCTAAAAAAGCAATATATGATTCGACTAATATTTACGACTGATATACAGGTTCGGGATAGCCTCATACGTATTCTCTCGCTCCAAAAAAAAGAACAATGATGAGCCCATGGCATTGCCCTCTATCAGAAAAATGAATGGCTCCTCACCTTTAGCGAGACTCATTCCTTTGCATTTCTCTGTGATATCCTTCTTGAACTCTATATCCCAGATAGAGTTTATCTTCCCTATTTTGGGCGTTCTATCGATCTTATTCATCAGCGGTGAGATGTTATTATCCCAAATGTGTTTTTCTCATATAATCCAAAACTGGAGAAAGAGTATATTACCAAAGAAGAACGTGATAATTTTGATGCTTCTCCTCTTTTTCTCGAGATTTTTCATGAACAAAAAGATTATTTCGTCGAAAATTATGGACTTTCTATCGGATGAATACTCGTCGAAAAGGTTCCAGAAATCGGCGATAACGCTGATAAGCTCATGTTCGCATACGAATGAGATGTCTATGTGAAAGAAGAGGTAAAATCCTCAGTGAAGCTCCTACAAACTTATATCATACCAATAGTTATCGCTGTCGGAATTACCGAGTGAAAATCCTCTCCTCATGAAAAAGGAGATATATCCGATACAGCTATAGCAAATATAGTGACCACATGGAGACTCATGGAAGAGGATGAGTAATGCTAGGAGTCAATTTCTATATACCCTATAATATTTCCATCCGTAGACTCAAATACTTGGATTTCACAGATATCCAAGTCGCTTATATCATGGCCAGGCAGAGGGTTTTCGTTACATAACTTTTCATACCAGATCGATATTTCTCGTAAAAGATGAGCTCGTGAAAATCCGTTTTGAGATCTAATCTTTTTAAAAAAATACTCATGAAATGGATAACTTGTTGTGAGGGTTATCTCTTTGTGGGGTATAACAATAATATCTTTTTCTTGTATCTGTTCGATATCTTCATCAGTTGAATGTATTCAAACATATGGGTAAAATTCACCCTCTTTATAGAATTCTTCTTCTCACTGGGGAGGGGGTGAAGCAAACTCTATCGTTAAAAGTAACTTACCAAAAAGTTCTTCTGGTGATTCTTCAGATGAAAAAGAAAGAGAGTTCATATGTGGTAATTGAATGTTATATGTTCTTAGAGGTAACATGGTATCTCGGGCTTGGTTTCATATGGCTGGCCAGACAGGAATATCCTCGAACTTGATTGCGGATTCGAACTAAGCTTGAAAAATTTTATGAGATATTACTAAAGACAGCAACGTATGAATATCTGCTATGAAAAATCTAATTAATTATTAAGATTCTAATTGAGTTTAGTAAACTTTTTAGAATTTTTATTTATCTGGTAAATTTTCCCTATATGGTCATAATCTTCGCTTGAGAAATAGAGATACCAGGAACTTTTTGAATCTACAAAACCATCAATTGCTCATTCTTTTGATCACCAATTTAAGTCAAAAAGCTTCTTTTTCGAATATACATTATAAGCGACTATTCTTTCAGTTCATCATTCTGCAATTCAGAAGAATTTTTGTGCAATGAGAATGTTTCAATTATTTTCATAGTCTATACTATAGTAGGATTCCCCGTTTCCATAAATTTTAAGGTTTAAAAGAAGTTTTGGTGTTTTTGTAGTACAATTGTACTCGTAAAGTTCAGATCGACTATTTGCTGTTCCGTTTTTATTTTTTATATTAACAGCATAATATAATTTTTTATCTCAAGCAGGATTGTATGAATTATTACGATCGGTCGTATAAAAATATTTGTACATATTATGTATATCGACTGATTCACCAGGATAAGAAACTTGAATCGTATCATAAATCTTTCACCATTTTGTATCATCTGTGCAAATTTTATCAGTATCTGATCATGCGAAAGCTCAAAGAGGAAGCAATATAAAAAAGAAAAATAAGTATTTTCTCATATATAATTAAACTTATAATTTAAATGTCAATGGTTGGGGTACTAGGATTCGAACCTAGGATGCCGGATTCAGAGTCCGGAGCCTTACCGCTTGGCGATACCCCAATAGAAATGCTAAAAAGCTAATGGATTCTATAAAAAGTCTTGGCTTTTGCAAGTTTCTTTTAAAAGAAATAGTGAGGAATTTATGCAGCTACTCCTCTTTTATATTGTTTTCTGAGTCAGTGACTACGGAATTTTTGTCCCGATGGTGAAATACGAGGAAGATATCGCTTCATAAATAGCTCTGCAATGTCGAGAGACATATGGTATATCTTTTCTCTACCAAAAATTTCACGTAAAGAATGGTCTCTGTTATTTTTCCAAAGTTCATCCCTCAGTTGATAATAACCGTGTCAGCTTTCCACATCAATAGAAGGAATAATTGAGCTTTTGAGAATATTCTTTCATGCCTCGATGAGTAGTCGTATATGAGTATCTTGATCATCATATCATTCGACTCTGAGTGCATTACGTAATTTTTCTGTTCGTATTTTCTGGACAACTTCTCGAGTTATGATCGTAGCATTTATATAGTCGCCAATTTGTCGTAGTACCTGTGTTGCTTGATTATCTGAAAGTTTTGATATGCGGGCAATGAATCGAGTTTCTTCATCTTTATTCTCTTCGAATAAATCTAAGGTTCCTCTACTATCTCGACGAGATAATAATTCACGAAGGGTGTTCTTTACTATTTCTTGAGCAATTCTTATTTTATCGGGGTAAATTATTTTACCTACTAAAATTTCGACATCTCTCATTTTTTGGATAATGATAGATGCTCATATCTCGACAATTCATAGAGGATGAATATTGCTTTCGATCGTCATTTATATATGATTATATCGATGTAATTATAGGCCTCTTTTTTTAAAATCAAATTTTATGAATATTCTTCTCGGCATTATTTTCCTGGCACTCTGAATCGCCATCATACGATTTCGTTATATTATCCATGATTTTACCTGAGAGTGGTGATGGG
>JANOWM010000120.1:0-7311 GCA_031417875.1 Candidatus Altimarinota bacterium | reverse complement strand
ATTTTTTCACTTCGTCACTCGTGACTTTTTCTCAGAGGGTGACGATCTCCTCACGGATTTTTACACTCATACGAGGAAACTGGTGATCTTCTACGGGAGTAGATTTGGCATCTATATCAGCTATATCTGAAAAATACTTTGATTTATGCAAAAATTCGCGATATGACCAACATTGTCATATATTTCCTGTCACTGTGGAACTAATTCATTCTGTCCCGATATATACACGTCACCTGAGTCCGATATCTCGTGTAAAATCGAGGTGTACTTGGGCAATGGTATCAAGCTCATTTTCTGGAATATCGACAAACTTATAAAATGTCAAAAGTGTATACTTCGGCTTGTGCCGAGCATTGAGTTGGGAAGTCATATAAGTGCGACTATAAAATAAATACGCGAGTTGTGGCTCGGGTAGATGGATTATATAAATATTACCATATTTGCAAGACGAATTATTTAGCTATTCCGACATGAACATGATCTTCGAAAAAATCTGATAATTCCCTTATCCGTAAGTATTTCTCGATCCTAACAGATAAATCAAAATCGGATCAGTCATTATGCGCTTTGGCAATCGTGCGAATTTTCTTTAACAAACTGTTTCGTATCTTTTTTATATTTTCTGATATGTCTTCCTGACTTATTGTTTCCTTGACAAACTTTGGCAAGTAGAGATTTCTTCCGAGAAGATTAAAAAGGGCACTTTGTTCACGAACATCTTTTTCAAATCAGTTCAAATAAATATCAAGCGAAGTTACTATTGAGGATGCAAGTTGCTCAGAGTCTTGGTTTAGTTCCTCTAAATCACGATATCAATACTCTTTGGCAGCTTGCTGGGCTCATGGAATATCAGCTATAGCAGAAAGCGTCATAGATTGATACATAAAAATAATATACAATGATATATAATATAACTACATTATAGTATCTTAATATGCTATGTCAATTAATATTCCTTACTTCCTTCTTTACTAACTCAAGAATCTCTCTATGCTCAATATCATGCAAACTCGTATTCTCAAAAAAGAGGACATCCTTATTGCTAGAGATATCATCACATCCTGATGATTGGTTGCTTTTCCAACCGAGACTGTTTATGGACTGGGGGCAAATGCTCTCGATGAGAAAGCCGTTATAAAAATCTTTGAAGCAAAATGACGTCCTGCGGATAATCCGCTCATCGTTCATATCGCAGAAAAACGAGACATAGAACTCTACGCGATAAATATTCCACTTCTCGCTCATACTCTCATCGATGCCTTTTGGCCTGGACCACTTACGCTTGTTCTTGAAAAAAAAGATATCATTCCTGATATTACGACCGCATGACTTTCGACCGTCTGCCTACGAATGCCTGATCATCCTCTCGCGCTCGAGCTCATCCGAGCTTCATGAGTTCCACTCGCAGCTCCGTCAGCCAATACATCTGGTCGCCCCAGTCCGACAACCCATGAACACGTACTCGAAGATATGGATGGGAAAATCGATAGTGTGATAGCATGAGAAATTTCCGATATTGGCATCGAATCGACAGTACTCGATCTCACGGTTTCACCACCGGTGATACTCAGACATGGCTGAATCACCGAAGAAATGCTCAGAGAATATACAGAAATCTCTGAAAAAATAGATGGAAAAGTAGCTAAATCTCCCGGTATGAAATATCGACACTACGCTCCAAATATTGATATAAAAATCATCGAAATATCGTACTCTCCAGATATTTTAGAACGAATACAGGAGTGAGAAAATATTTGATACCTGTGAATCTGAGAGGTAAGTGAATTTTGTTCAAAGAATCTATTTCTCTTTCCAACTCTTGAAATACTTTCACAAAATTTATTCTCGACTTTCCGGGTGTCAGAAAAACTCTGACTGAGTACCCTCTATATAGAACACCTCGGAGATAAGTGACTTGCCATGGGAATCATGAACCGGGTAAAAAAAGCAGCAAGTGGAAAATAAACTATTTCTTTGGATATACGCTCCAAAATTCCTCTCTAAATGCCTCAAATTTCCCTTCAAGGATAGCTTTTCGAGCTCATTTTGCAATCAGGAGGAGATATTCGATATTATGAAGTGAAAGGAGAACTCAACCAGTAGCCTCTCAGACATTTATGAGGTGACGGAGATATCCGAGAGAATATCTTTTCGAGACTTTTGTTTCAAATCACGGAAACATCGGTATTTTTTCCTGTGAGAGTTTGTATTTTTCATTTCCGATTTTGAGATTTCCATAACTCGTAAATACTTCCCCATGTCGTCCGATACGAGTCGGGAGTACACAGTCAAACATATCAATTCCTCGTGCAATTCATTCAACTAAGTCCTCAGGAGTTCCCACTCCCATGAGATAATGGGGTTTTTCAGGGGGGAGAATCGGTGCAAGAACATCAAGAATCCGGAGCATATCTTCCTTTGATTCTCCGACTGAGAGTCCACCGATAGCGATCCCTGGAAGGTCGAGTGATTTTATAAATTCGCATGACTCTTTTCGAAGATCCTCATATACGACTCACTGAATAATACCAAAAAGAGCTTGAGGATAGATTCATTTTCATTCGCGAATTTTTGCATTATTTATCCACTGTGCTTGTGATCTTATTGCCCATCTATGAGTCCGTTCCATTGCCGCACGAGCGTACTCATGAGTGGATCACCCTGGAGCACATTCATCGAATGCCATGATGATATCTGCCCCGAGTAAATCTTCTGAGTCCATTACTGACTCCGGTGTAAAAAAGTGTTTAGATCCGTCAAGGTACGAACGAAAATGCACTCCTTCTTCCGTGACTTTTGCGAGTGGTTCTCCGCTCTCATTTTTCATCCCGAGTCCGAGGGAAAATACTTGAAATCCCCCAGAATCTGTGAGTATCGGGATATCCACGTCCATAAAGGTATGCAGTCCCCCAAATGAAGCTATTACGTCAGAACCTGGTCGGAGATATGAGTGATAATTATTCACGAGCATGATCTCACTTCCTATTTCCTTCACCTGATCGATCGTAATTCCTTTTACCGCGGACCGAGTACCTACTGGCATAAAAATAGGAGTTTCTATCCTTCCATGAGGTGTTCCGATCGTTCCAGCGCGAGCATAACCATCAGTTTTTTCGAGATGAAATGAAAAATTATCCATAAATTTCATGAAGTATATAAAAACCTCATAAAAATGCGAATTTTTTGCAAAAAAGAGTGAAATATGGGAGAATAAAGGCGTATGAAACGCTATTTTTGACATACGATTCTCTTTCAGATTGATAAGGAAAGCTGAATCTTCGATAAAGCAACAACATTTGCCAAGTGAGCAGTAAATATCGTTACTGATTCCGATGCTCTTAGTCTTGCGATGAAAACTCGAGATGCTATCGATGAAGCTGAAAAATCAAGTGATCCCACCGTAAAAAAAACACTTGAACTTCTCATGGCAACATGAACCATTCAAATGTGACTCATGGATAGAGCAAGAGTTGTTGCTCGATTTAGTGATTGATCTGGTAAATCTTGAGCACAAGCGATACTCTCTGCTTTTGAGCAGGCAAAAAAATGAGTAATGAGTATCGTACTTTATTCACAAGAAAAGTATACACCCATGTCGATGTCCGAATATGAACAACGCGTAAGTGATTATCCTGAAGAACTAAATACTTGAGTAGTTACATGACTTCTTGATCTCTATAAAAAAGGGAGCAGTCTTTGATTTAAAGAAAATACCTGGTCAAATATTAGCCTCTACTGTGCTGATAGAGGATGGAAGACCAAAATCATCTGAACAAATATGGAAGTAGCAAAAACTCTTGGAGCTCTCTATGGAAAAAGGAAGGCAAGCGAAGAATGAAAACTCACAAATATTATCCAAGCAGAACTCAAAGATCTTACGAAAGATAACCCGCTTCTTTTGGAAAAACTGACAAAACATAACCTTTCTTATACAGAGCAAGGAACTATCGATGCAAAAAAGTTCATAGAAGAGATGAACGTCACAGATATCGACGATATTCCCAAGAAATTTGAAGTTCTTGGAATAGAACTTCTCAAAGATGCAAAAGATATTCTGAAAGTAGTAAGAACCATGACAGAAGCTTCTTCGTATAAGAATATATCGGAACTTTGAATCACGAATCTTGATCCAAGACTTTCAAAAATTCCTTTTTATACCTACAAAAGATCTGATATTCTCTTCGTGCTTCCAGAGCTTCAAAGTAAAAAAAATGCACTTACTCCAGATGATCCAAAAAGAAGAGAGATTGAATCACTCATGCGTGCGCTCATCTCTTTAGATATATCAATACAGTATAGGATCGATGCTGCTGATGTCAATAATAAAGCAGCTCAAGCAAAGAATACTATTAAGAAAATAAAGAACCTAGGAAAAATACCTTCGAAAGAAGAGATATGAAAAGAGCTTGATTTGAAAGAATCACAAAAAGAGTCAACTGCTGTAAGGCTCATTACCGAGAAGCGAGATAGTTCTGAGAGATCCATTGATTTATTACAAAAACATGGAATCTCTGATTACAGCGGAGCATCAAAAAGATTAGCTCTCCTAGAAAATAAGCTCGTACTCTCTATAGAAGAAGAATCACTGAAGTTACAACTCACAGAGTATATAAAAAGGAAAAATAGTGAGGCGCAGGTTTTTGCATCTCTAAAAAGTGAATTCTGAAAGGAGAAGACAGAAGAACTTTTTATAGAAACCAATAGATTTATTTCAGGAGATCCCTATGAATCCTACGACTTTCGAGCCCTCGAAAAAATCGCTATTATGACGGATCCTGAGTCAACCGACGAAGATCGAGCACTTGCAAGCATGACACCTTCGACTCCACCATTACGACTTTCATCATCAGAAGAGTTTGACACATCATTAAGCGTATGATCTACCCCACTCTATGCGGTGAGCGCAGGAGATGGACTTATATATATCGCCGATAAAAGCGGAAATCCTCTATTAGAAACAAAGCTCCATCCATACCAAGTCGAATCAGTAAAAAAAGAAATCGAGCTTATGCAGTCTATCGGTATGGAAAGTCTCATTCCTCTCTTACCACAACTTTCAAATCTTGTTTGAGGAAGCTATAGAGTAAATGGATTTGATGGGGATCTTTCAAGTGGTGAGATCATAAGGCTCATAGACGCACTCGAAAAATTGGTCGTAAATGATGGAGAAATGAGGATTATAGGTAATATACCCGAAAGAATTACTCATTTTCGCTCACGTGCGAATCAAAATGGACGACTCCCAAATGAATATTATGAGAAAGTTCTTCGTGAAAAATGATTTCTCACTGATGAGTGAAAGCCACGAATTTTTGAGATAGAAAAAAAAATGCATGCGTAAGGTTTTTCGCTATGACGGCAGTGATTCTTTTTGCAAAAAAGAGATTTTTTCATATTATTTTTATAGTTTATTGATTCACTACTCGCTTTTATTTATTAATTCTCCATTATTTTGAATGCAGGACTCACTCACATTCACGATATACTTATATCTCTTCGAGATGAGATAAAAAAAGAAATCATCGGCCAAGATGCTCTCATCGAAAAACTTTTGATCACCATATTTGCAGAGTGACATGCTCTTCTCGAGTGAGTTCCTGGTCTGTGAAAAACGAAAACCATCCGCACCCTTTCGTCGGTTCTTGGACTCATTACGAAAAGAATATCATTCACCCCTGATCTTCTTCCGAGTGACCTAACCGGAAATGAGATTTATCGGATGAAAGAATGAAAATTTGAAGTCAGGAAATGACCGATCTTTACACAGATTCTCCTCGCCGATGAAATCAATCGTACTCCTCCAAAAGTTCAATCCGCCCTTCTAGAAGCCATGGAAGAAAAACGTGTTACTATCGGTGAGATAACTTTTGATCTGCCGAGTCCATTTGTCGTTTTTGCCACCCAGAATCCTCTCGAACATGAATGAACCTATCCACTTCCAGAAGCGGAACTAGACCGCTTTCTTCTCAAAATCACACTCGATTATCCTTCATTTGAAGATGAAATTCATATTTTCAAAGAACAGGTTTCGTGAGAACATAAGAAAATAAAAGAAAACACTCTTATCATCGGAAAAGATGATATTCCAGAAATGGCAAACTATATCACAGAAAATATACATATAGATGATGTCGTATTTGACTATGTTTCTCGTATTATCCGGGACTTGCGCTTACTCACATCCCCAAGTATTGAAGGTGAGAATACATGAATTCTTTCCTATGGACCGTCGACACGCGCCGGTATATCACTCCTCAAATGAGCTCGAGTAAAGGCATTGTTCGAAGGCCGTGACTATGTGCTCGCCGATGATATCAAATTTCTTGCTATAGATGTTCTCGCTCATCGCATCGGACTCACCTATCGCGCTCTGAGTGAATGATTCACCGTACATGCCATTATAAAAAAAGTACTCGAGAATGTTCGAGTACCTTAGAATTTTGTTGAGACTAGACATGGTGAGCTTCTGATCATGCTCACCCTTCTGATCACCCAATAGTCACTTTTGCCGTTTGACTGGAAGTATCGATATTTCACAGAGGTGGCCATGGTCATTCGATGAGACTATTTGCATGATCAATATCTCGTACTTTATCTGAGGCTTCTCCCTTCGCAGAATCATAAACCCCAATATTACCTCATCGTACTTCTCCACTCATTTTTTCTCAGCCATCCAGCTGAGCATCTAAAGCTCCTCTATTTTTTTTATTTGGGTCATCTACTTGTTCTCATATTCAGTTTGAACCTCATTTTTTATAATTTGGATCATCAAAGTGCGCATATGGGTTCTCAAAATCATTCATAAAAGAAAATTAGTAAAAGTATCATACCATATTTTCCATTCTCCTGCAAAAGAATTGCATTTTTCTCTATTTCTATACAATGTTTTTATCCTATTTTTTTCTATGTTTGATACTCTTGCTGTCGATTTTGCTCATCTTTTCACATCTGCCGGAGCATTTGCCCTCCTCAATATCATCCTCATAGATCTCGTCATGAGCGGAGATAATGCTATCCTCATAGGCATGGCAACAAAAAATTTGCCTCCAGCAATGAGAAAAAAAGCGATTTTTTGGTGAGTCGCATGAGCCACTATCCTTCGTATCATTTTTTCCCTTGGCATTGTCTTTCTCCTGAAAATTCCTGGTCTCGAATTTCTCGGTGCCATCCTCCTTCTCTATGTGGTATGGAAATTTTATCGTGAGATACGCGCGAGTGAACATTCCGAACATGGATGATGAAAGACGGCTACCACCTTTAAAGCTGCTATCCAAACCATCATCATCGCGGATGTCGCGATGTCACTCGATA
>JANOWM010000119.1:0-3256 GCA_031417875.1 Candidatus Altimarinota bacterium | reverse complement strand
ATTACGAACTTCCGCTATGGTCAATCCAGAATTATAACTCCATGCAAGTGCCGCAGCTCAGGCAACATGAGGAGTGGCCATAGAAGTTCATTGCAGATATTCATATCCTCATGATGTTCAGTTATCTGCTGAGACGAGGTAGTAGGAGTCCATGAGAACACAGCCTCTATGGGGAGTACCTGTTTCAGGATCGATGCTATCTACTCCATCTGCATGCCATCAGATTCTGACTTTGAAAGGATTTGGAAAGTAATCAGTTCAAACATAAGCGAGTACTCCAGTGTGTCAGAACATCATAGAGGGGCCACTCCAGTTATCATATTGAAGAGACTCTTGGGTTAATGTTTTTTCAAGAGTATATCCCGTTCCATCCCATATTTCTATCGTCAATCTATCTTCATTGGCCAAGTCATTTGAAGTGTTACACCAGACTCATAGTGAAGCAATCTTAGACCTTAAGAGTAGGCCCGTAAATGTTTTTTCTATGTAGGTTGATTCTCATGAAACATAAGGATATCGACTGTCAGGAATCATCACATTTCCTGATGCATTCCAGAGTTCAGGTTGTCACTCTCCACTCACAATTGTCCATCCAGAAACCTCTCCACTCACATATTCTAGAGTGTCTTCTGTTGGGGCATACGTATTATAGACAGCAAAACCTGGTGCCGATATATGCACCGTCTCAGTGCCATAGTTTGAGAATGAAGCCATAGTATCATCATAATCAGTGGCTCCAACAGAGATGACGTTCGCGAGACCGGTGTAGAATTTTGGTGTATAACCTACGATTTCTCCACTGACGTATACTTCAGATGAGACGGTGAGGTTGGTTCCAAAACTCGCAGGGTAAAAGTATCCATTATCACTATTTTCGCTGTCATTTCCGGCTGCTGCGATAAAGAGTCATGGAAAACTTTCGATGGCTTCATAACCAAGTTTATCAAAACTACTCTCATATTCTGGAGTAAAAGGTCCTCATCAAAAACTCGCATTGATGACACGAGCACCATTATGACGGGCAAAATTAATACCTCGAATGACACTCGAAGTGGTGGCAAGGCTTTTATTTCCAAATATCTTTACAGCCATAATTTTGGCTCGAGGAGTGACACCAGCGACTCCTGTTCCATTGTTGGACTTTGCTCATATAATTCATGATACATGAGTCCCATGTCCTCTTACATAATCCTCCTCATGTGGATATTTGTCATCGTCTCAAAAGTCATATCCATGAACACACCCTCAGAGGTACTCATTGGTATCAGAGACACAATTGGTACCATCCCACATCATATCTTTGAGATCTGGATGGTCATAGTTTACTCCCGTATCGAGCACCGCTACTATGATATCTGTTGTGAGCTTACCACTCGCAAATGCCATAGCTTCTGGGTAGTCTATATCAGCATCAATTTCTCATGAAGTTGAATTGAGGGTTTCAAATATTTGTCCTTCATTATGAAGTGCCCACTGTTTTTGAATAATCAGGATCATTATTTATAGCCTGGACTCGATAAATAAAGTTCTTTTGTGCTGATTTGACGCGAGGATCTTTTTTGAGAGTACTAATTAGAATATCGAGTTTTTCTTCCTCTTCATTTTCTCATAAGACACGAGAGATGTCAGTAGAGGTAATGATATCTCTCGTGTCTTCTTTTACTTCCATGATGGCGATATTTTCCTCTGGTAAAGTAGATGTGAGAGTGATGTCGTTTGCGAGCTCGATGGTATCTATCTGGTATTGACCCATGGATGTTTCTATATCGATATTTTCCTCCTTAAATTCTACGAGTACTTCTCATACTACAAATGTCTCACCACTTGCAAATATTTGAGCCTTTCTTTTTGCTTCAGAGTGAGATATTTCTGATAGAAAAGGAACTTCATTCATCGTGACAGTATCAATAGATCCAGAATGTTCACTAATTGTTTCTTCAAGAGGAGGTATCTCTGTTTCTAAAGTGACTCATGAGAGCACTTCTCCTGTGGATGATTCAGTCAAAAGAACCTCTCAGGTAGATGATGACAGAGGAGTTTCTTCCACTATGAAGCTTCCAGTACTTGAGAGATCTGTTACAATTACTTCCCCAGTGAGCGTTTCACCCGATGATATATCACTTGAAATAATCTCTCCACTTCATTCTGAAGACACTTCGATGACGAGAGAGCTTCAGGAAGAGGGCTCAGAAACAGGCATTTCATCAGCAAAACCTCAAAGAGGAATCAGTGTCGTAGCGAGAAAAGTTATGAGCGTAAGTTCTGAGAGAGCTCGGCGAAAAATGAGCGAAGTCATAGTAAGGGAGATTAATATATATACTTTATCATAAATAATAAAAAAAAGCAAGTATTTGCATTTTTTCCTGTCATATCGAATAAAGTGAGATATCTTGCTCTGCTCTTCCCGTCACTCGCGACGAAGGAAGCAATCCAGTGTGTTCCATAGTTCCTATCTATTCTTGCGTAGGCAGGAATCTATCGCCTGTGAGTGAATCTACCAATATTTTTGTTTCTATTTTCAGGCAGATCCCCGACTAAGGTACTCGGGGATGACAGAGAGAAAATCTTTCTACTTCTTCCTATTTTCCTCTATTCACATACGCCTGTTGTACGATGACGAAGAGAGTTCCGATAAACCAATAAAGTCAAACACCCAGTGGGAAGAAGTACGAGGTAACTCCTATCATGAGAGGAAAGAAGTAGAGCATCATCTTTTCCATGATGGCAGGATCAAGGGTCATATCGAGAGCATCATCACTCTTTTTTTCTTCCTCTTTTTTGGGAGATTCTTTCTTTTTCGTATGTTTCATCGACATATATGCCTGGACCCACTGAGTGAATCCGAGTGTCAGAGCGAGTACGATTCCCATTATTCATCCGACACTATCGAGATGAAATCCATAAAAGAAAGTTACGATATCGGTAGGATTGAAGTGAGAAAAGAAGCTATAGAGGTGATAAAAATTTGAAGGGTCGTTAATTTCAGATATTACCCAGTAGAGTCCTATAAGTATTGGCATCTGGATGAGAAGGGGTACAAAAGCACCAAATGGATTTACCTCTTCTTTTTTATAGAGTTCGAGCATTTTCATTCCGAGGGTAGCGCTATCATCTTTATATTCCTTTTGGAGTGCTTTGATTTTTGGTTGTATGGTTTGAAGCTTTTTCTGTGAGAGAAGCATATGATGCTGAGGAACCAAGAGAATAAGTCTGACAATGAGTGTTACGATGATGATCGCCCATCCGAGTGAGTGCC
>JANOWM010000118.1:0-7922 GCA_031417875.1 Candidatus Altimarinota bacterium | reverse complement strand
GTCCATCTGGGTGGGCACCAGCTGATGGAACGAATAGTTCACCAGATCTCAGAGGAGAGTTTATCAGATGAGTGGATAATGGACGAGGAGTGGATGCAGGGAGAGTACTCGGGAGTGCACAAGGACAAGACTGGAAAAGTTTTTTACTCCGATCAGTATACGGAAGCTACACTCACTGACCTGTAGCTATCGGGAAGAGTACATCGAGTTACGCATGAGGTCTTTTTGGTGGAGAATGGAGTGCTGTTGCTGGATGTGGTGGGGCTTGTGCAAATAATATATCCCTTCAGTGGGACACTTCAGAAGTACGCCCCCGCAACGTCGCGCTTCTCTATTGTATCAAGCTGACATGAAGTGCTACTGTACCGAGTAATACTGGTACATGGACCAATACAACAGGAACTATCGCGGGAGATGTCGTACAAGCAACCACTGGAAATGTCGGAATTGGAACCACGGGGCCTACGGCAAAACTGGATGTCGCTGGTAATATATTTGTAAACGGCAAATGAGGAATGAGTTATTATAATCAGGCAGGGTATGATCAAATCGAATTTGGTACCCCAACATGATCCAACGTTGATGTTTCTTTTCATACTGCTGGAGTTTCCAAAATGTGGATCAAGCCAAATGGAAATGTCGGTATCTGAACAGCGAATCCACTAAACAAACTCGATGTTTCGTGAGGACATGGTGATGCCAAGTTCCGAATCTACTCTTCTGGAGATGGTGGATCTCTTGATTCATCTTTGGATATGTGGGCATCAGAACCTGGATGGACTTACGATGGTGCTGGTATCTGAAATAATGTGAACGGGTATCCATATTATGGAAGAAGGAATGCATCACTTGGACAATCCATGATCCGTTTTTACCAAGGAAAAACCATTTTTAGTAATGGTGCAGGAAATGCTGCTGATACTATGTTAATAACAAGTGCAGGACGGGTGGGAATCGGAACTAGTAGTCCAAGCACGAAACTCGAAGTCGCATGAGGCGTTACGGCAACAGCATTTATTTATACCTCTGATCGCAACCTTAAAAAAGATCTCGTAAAGATCGATTCTCCACTCGAGAAAATCCAACAATTAAATGGCTATAACTTCACCTGGAAAAATGATGGAAAGAAAAGTATCTGAGTCATCGCCCAAGAAATAGAAACAGTATTTCCAGAGATTGTTCATACTGATAAGGACACAGGACTCAAATCTGTCGAATACGGCAACCTCGTCGCGCCTCTCATCGAAGCGGTAAAAGAACTCAAAAAGGAAAATGATGAGCAAAAAAAAGAGATTATGGCACTCCAAAAAGTAATGAGTAATCTTAAAAAATAAAAAGTATTCTCAAAAATCCCTTATGAAAAACATGAGGGATTTTATAAAGGCATAAAAATAGACGATTGTACAAGCATTTTTCTTGATTTCACCCGAAGTTCGTCTATACTTTTCAAAGTATTTCTTACTTTTCATGCTATGAAGTCACAGACAAAGATAACAACGGGTATATGAATATTTCTGATACTAAGTGTTGGTGCATATTATATGCAGAATTTGTATGCAGCAGGGAATAAAGATACCTGATATGCAAAAGCCCCAGCTTCTGGATACGAGCTTTTAGATACTCCAGTTGGTTGCCAGATGGTGTCAAATCCATCATGATCCGCTATCTTTGTACCAACAAAATCAGCCGGTGAATGGAATAATTTTTCAGCGAATGCTCCTTCCAGTGTATGAGTTTCCATTGCAGTATGTCCTCCAGTATACATGGTTCCATGATGGGATAGTGGTGGCTGTGGTGATGGTGGATCTTGCGGCGTTGGATGTTCCTAATTAATAAATTATCTGTCTTTTTCATACTATGAAACTTATTATCTCCCTTTTAGGGCTCCTTATTATTACGGTATTTTGATCATTCTTTTATCAAAATAACTTCCTCGCAAAAACAGTACAACCCTCTTATGAGATTACTACTGGCTCGACTACGCTTCCGCCAAAAGGGTCAACTCAGGCAGTAGCTTCTTCATGAATAGCAATCTCATTGCGTGATGGTCTTCAAGAATTGAAAGCTTCGAATCCACAATTTCAAGATGCTGTGAAAATGTCAGAAAATAAAGAATATTCAGGCGCTATTGATCTTTTGAAGAAAACAAAAGAGGCAGTCACATCGAGTGGAGAAAAAGCGATTATAGATTTTAATATATCCTCTAATAACTTTGCTCTTGATAGGCTCGCTGGAGTCAAAAGTTTCCTCGAGCTTGCCAAAAACGAACAAAATCCAGTTCGCACGAGAGCCCTCGCAATGCAAAGAATATTTCTGATGTATAAGAAATATAATGATGAGTCAGTACTTCGGGCTATCGCTCAAGAAATGTGAATAGAATGGACTACGCCTGAGGCGGTGGAACTCGCATATGTCAAGGCAGGGTATGCTCTTTTCCCATTTCCAAGTTTCGCAGTATACCTCATGTATGAGGATGTAAAGAAAGCAAAGGATAAAGATGAAGCACTGAAGATCTACCAAAAATACAAGTCAGAGATAGACCCAGGGATAAAACTGCAACAATCTTTTCCTGGAGAACAAGCAGAGGTGACGAGTACAATGCTCTCAATGGTAAATATGCAGGCAAGGCTTCATACAGAGTATGATAAGAGTGTTTCTCGAGAAGAAGTTGAAGCGTCGTATCGTGCACTTGTTGAATATGATCAGAAAAAATGATTGACCACGAATAAACAATGGACACTCTTGTATTATGGAGAATTCCTCGCAAAAATCGGTGATGTTGAAAATGCTGAAAAAACACTCTTGATTCTCATTACAGATTGACTGGAATCTTCACTTCTTGAAGCTCTTCCAAAATCAAAAGTGTTTCTCTCTATTAAGGGTATGTCAGGGATAAAAGATCCCAGAACACAAGAACTCATGAAGTTTATTTGAAGTACGAAAAAGTAGTATGATTACGAAATACTGGATTCCTGTGGTGTCTGTATGTATGAGTATCCTCATAGGAATAATCATCACGCTTTCTGTTCCAGCCATTCGTTTTACACAGTTTGTGGAACCAGTTCGCCATGAAATTACTCCTACGGAAGCTCGTAAGAAAATGCAAGAGAGTGGATCTTGAAATTTTCTCTTCTTTGATGTAAGATCCCTTAAGGAATACAATGAACTGCATGCAGAAGATGCGAAGAGCGTTCCTATCGCTGACCTTTACAATCTCTGGAGGAATGATCTTCCACGAACGAAGGATAAGCAAATATATCTTATTTGTACGAGCGGACGTCTGGCATCTGTCGCATACGATTTTTTAGAGCACCATGGATATAGAAATATTCAACACATTGAAGGAGGTATACAACAATGGATTAC
Source organism: Candidatus Altimarinota bacterium (assembly GCA_031417875.1). GTDB lineage: Bacteria > Patescibacteriota > Gracilibacteria > BD1-5 > UBA2023 > JABFSX01. The sequence continues at coordinate 4,556 of JANOWM010000118.1, read as the reverse complement.
TGAAGGACAACCAGTCATTGCAAAATCCGTATTTTAATAGGTCTTCATGCCAAAAAAAATTAAGAATCCTCTAAAAGAAAATCCTACACAAAGAGTGTGGGGATATTTTTTCATCAGTATTCTTGCTATAACCATTATTGGTATAGCCTTTTTAGTTGCTCATTATATGGCAATTCAGTCTCCTTCATTCGGTTCAAATGCACACGTTGCAAATACCAGTAAACTTGACTACATGAGACCAATTAGTGAGAGTGACAGATACTTTTGGAAAAGTTCATCTAAATATACGTTAGTGGTGTACGAAAGCCTTGACTGTAAATTTTGTCGTAAACTTGCTGAATTCGTGAGACTCAATGAAGCAGTATTGAAAGGGAAATTTAATCTTGTCTATAGGAGTGCTCCACTCGTTAATATTGAACCACTCGCAGCAGAAAAGACACTCATTAGCGAATGCGTATTTCACTACCAAGGAGTAGAAAAAATGTTTGCATTTAATGATAGTATCTACAAAGATTATAAACAGTTCGAACTCGACAATGAATGGGTAAAGATGAGAGCAAAAGAATTTCTGGATACAAAAGATAACCTACAGTCATGTCTCGAAAATCCGATAGTAAAATCAAAAGTAGAAGAAGATATTAGGGGGCTTCTTGTGGATGGAGTGAGCTTCACTCCGAGTATTTGAGTATACTATAATGGAGAGCTTGTAGGAAGATATGCCTCATGACTTCGCGGGACTATTCAGGCAATGCTTTATCTGGCTTCGTTTGATCAAAATGCAGATCAATTTTGGAGTGATGCCCTATTTGAGAAAATCAAAACCCAGTGGCAATAGAAACTAATCTAGGGTCATTCGTTTCATCTTATCATCGGCGATAACCTCATCGGTGATGATAAAATCTCGACTTGGATGATAAAATGAGAGAGCATCAATCCCTACTTCAGCTATGATCTTTTCGAGAACATCTGAGAGTGGAACCTCTACTTGTGTTCACTTGTCCATATCTTTGAGCTGACACACTCATTTTTTTGCTTCCATGATTCCGATGACGATCACGAATCGTGCTCACACTCGATTGGCCTTTCGAAGCTGGACCTTGATAGAGGGAGTTCCGAGTGAGAGGAGGGAATTGAGTCAGCGTTTTCGGGCTTCGATATTGAGTGGAAGAGATAGTTTTTTTGCCTCATCACCGAGCTGCATGATGTAGAGATGAATTTTATCCTTATTGCGAAGTTTGACCCCACGATCGATCATCGCTTCGATGAGACGTTCAGCACCAAAGGCAAAACCAACAGCTGGAACCTCAGTTTTGTATCCGATAGATTTTGCGAGTCAGTCATATCGTCCACCGCCACCGAAGGCATCCTGAGTGCGTCCTGATCCATCGACAAATTCCCATACCGTATGAGAGTAGTAGTCAAGCCCACGAACGAGTGTATGATCCTCGACATAATCGACGCCAAGTATGCCTAGGTATTCTTTGACTTTTTCATAGAATTCGAGTGATTCCTTTTTGAGAAAATCAATCATTTTTGGTGCCTGTGTGAGCATAATTTTCACATCTTCATTTTTTGAATCGAGGAGTCTCAGTGGGTTGGTGGCGAGTCTTGCGAGATCAGTCTCATCGAGAAGATGTTTTTTATTTTCAAAAAATGCCTGCAGTTCTATGAGGTATCGCTCACGTTCTTTGAGAACTCCGAGAGAATTAATCTTGAGAGTATAGCTTCCTTCGAGTCCGATTCCATCGAGAATATTTTTCATGATGTACATAGTCTTCGCATCGAGTATCGGGTCTTCTTCTCCGATAATCTCGGCTCATACTTGGTGAAACTGACGATAACGACCCTTTTGTGGCCGGTCATAACGAAAGTGCGGCTCGATATAGTAGAGATACACAGGCTGAGGTTCAAGGGTCATATATTCGAGATAGGCGCGCATAACTCCAGGTGTACTCTCTGGTTTCATGACGAGCTCACGTCCTTTTTTATCGAGAAATTCATAGAGTTCCTTCGTGACAACATCAGATCCTTCACCGCTTGCATGAGCAATAAGTTCCTTGTGTTCGAGAATTGGCGTCGTAATACGTGTAAAACCGTTTGTTCGGAACTCGTGACGTGCGACTTTTTTCAAAAATGTAAAATATCTCTGGTATTCACCGAAGATATCCTGCATTCATCTGACACGTGAAGGGAGTTCCATAGAGAATAAATGGTGAGAAATTAAATGAAAAATACGAGAAAATCACACGAAAGAATCGTGCAAGAGTTTATATGAGGATTATATGAAAAAATGAAGGGAAAGCAAAGATTGTTATCGTTTGTCTTTCTTGATTATCTCGCATGTAAGTGTTTTTCCAGGAACTCACAGAACAGTTAATGGAGTTTGAGTGAGTATATTTCATTGTGCGGACCATTTTGCTATCTCTTTACCCTTGGCATCTCTTATGATAAGATAGTCTTTATGATTACTCAATGATGCCTCTACTCATTCGCCATTTCGAGCACCTGGAGTAATCTCATATCATCCAGAATTTGTCGGATGAAGTGATATTTTTCCGGTTTCAGGAAACTGTGCCAATCCGTGTATACATACAATTCTATCTCAGTCTAAGATAATCTTTACTACCGCACCAGAAACTCTCGATTTTGCCGTTAATAGAGTTCATGCAGGGGAAGGAGGCTCACTACAAGCTATGAGTGATGCGGAAAGAATCAAAGGGGAGAGGTTTACTAATGAAGGCATAGTTCAAAATTATAAATTAAAGCCTTTCGTTATTACTATTTGGGAAGTTGACTTTGATTTGCAGATTGGTTCATATTAAGCCAGCTTCGCATCCTTTCAAGGGTTTTCAGAACTAATGAAGATGCATATGGCAGCTCACCATCTTCAAATCGTTTTAGCATCGTAAGCTCAATAGGAAGGGGACCAGTATACGGAGTAAGAGTATTGCTCATAAGTAAAAAGGTTTATATGGATATATTATACTAAAAAATATATTTGTCAATATTGTTTTTTTCTTTTTTTCTCTATACTCATCCATAATCTAATAATCTCCCATGGAATTCAAAAACCTCTCCCTCCTCGAACTCGAAACCCTCGTAAAAACGGGTAAAACGACATATGAAGAAATCTATGCATACTTTCTCGATCGCACGAAAAAATACAATAAAGAGCTCAATATTTTTACAACGCTTCCAACCGAACAAGATAGCGTCACTGGACTCCCTATCTCGGTAAAAGATATTTTTTGTGAAGTAGGAATCCGGACAACTGCCAGTTCAAAAATGCTCGAAAACTTCATCCCACCATATGAATCAACCGTGACAAAAAGGATGAAACAATGAGGATTTGTCTCATTTGGTAAAACCAATATGGATGAATATGCACTGGGTGGAAGTGGAGAAAAAAGTGCATTTGGTCCGACATGAAATCCATGGGATCCGAGTCGGATTCCTGGAGGAACGAGTTCTGGAGCCGCAGCAGCAGTTGCTGCATGACTCGTTCCGGCATCACTTTGAACTGATACTGGTGGGAGTATACGTCAACCTGCGAGTATGTGCGGAATAGTCGGATTTAAGCCATCATATGGACGAAATAGCCGATACTGAGTCATCGCTGCTGCCTCATCACTCGATACTCCTGGATATCTTACTCGTACCGTTCGCGATGCTGGAATCCTCTACGAAGCGACTGCATGACATGATCCGCTTGACTCAACATCGCTTTCAGAAGAAGTAACACTTGATCCAAAAATTTGGGATAAAACAGATCTCGTATGAGTAAAAATCGGAATCCCAAAAGAGTATTTTATCGATGGGATTGATACTGGAGTGAGAAGAGAGATCGAGAGTGCTATCGAGAAACTTCGAATACTATGAGCAGAGATTATAGACATATCACTGCCACATACAGCCTATGGAATATCTGCCTACTATATCATCAATCCTGCGGAAGTAGCCTCAAATATGGCACGCTATGATGGGATTCGTTATGGACATATTGCCTCATGACCTCATGATATCAGTGCGAATCGTGATGAATGACTCGGGGAAGAAGTGAAACGACGTTCGATGGTCGGTTCATACGTTCTTTCTTCAGGATTTTATGATGCATATTATAAAAAAGCAACAGCCGTACGAGAACTTATTCGCGAAGATTTTAAAAAGGCATATGAAATAGTCGATATTATCGTCACTCCGACAGCACCGACGGTTGCATGGAAAATAGGCGAGAAGTGAGATGATCCACTCGCTCTCTATCTCGAAGATGTATTCACGGTTCCAGCATCTCTCGCTGGAATCCCTGGACTGACTATTCCAGTATGATTTGCATCTCCAAAAGACGATCCTACTGTCGAACTTCCCGTTGGTCTTCAAATACTTGGTCCAGTACTCGGAGAAGAGAAATGTCTCATGGTATGACACGTTCTGGAAGGGGCCATGAAAGAAAGGATTGCAAACAAGAAACCAAAAATATTTTAATTATCTCCGCTCTATCGCTTCCTGAAATTGGACATACTCAGTGAATGTCCACCCAAGTTTTTGGAGCCGAGTGG
>JANOWM010000117.1:0-3902 GCA_031417875.1 Candidatus Altimarinota bacterium | reverse complement strand
TCCTCTGGTCAGGCGAAGGAGATGTGTGTTGAGAAAATGAGGGCGAGAATGAAGATGAGGCGAGAGAGGAGAGGCATAAATGGAAAGCGTAGTTAAATATGTTAGATGTCAATGGTTTTGAAAACCTTAGATTCGTCTTGGTCAATTTTGAGTATATAGAGTGTCTTGAGATCGGGACTCACTATATAATCAAAAGTATATTGTTCATCGAGAAAAAGTCCACTTGTTTGTATGCCAATCATTTGAAATCCCTTTACGATTCGCACGTAGGTAGTTATATCATCATTTATCCCTCAAAATCTTTCTATTCTTGCATATAAATATTTTTTTATAGGGATGTCTTCTCTGCGTGTTTCGATCTCAGATGCCACAATAAAATAATTAAAAACGGTTCCTGCGGATATAATAATATGAAGTAAGAAGTACAAAACAATCATAAGTCTTCGCGCGATACATGATTTAATGACACTAAGAAGCATGAATGCATAAGAAAGGATTCATGCGTAAACAAAAGTCCAAGCTATAAGACTTAACTCATATGAGAGTACGATAATTTCCAGTACATACAATCAAAAAAGGATCGTAAAGAGGAATATGAGATATTTTACATGTAAAGTATACTTCTTAGTATAAAAAAGATATACTACAATAGGCAGAAAAATGAATGCTATGAGAGTGCTATAAGTTATCATAGTGAGCATATTAGGATTACTAAAAGTCTTTTCTTATTCTTGAAATATACCTTACCAATGCTTTTGTCTTATTTTTTCATTTATCCTTAGAAAAATCGTGTCATTGATCATATGTATGGCTATCTTTGTATTTTTCATCGATCATAGCATTTCATAGGCTTCGAAAAATTGACGTTTTAACTTGATATCCTGCCGAAAACGTCTTGAGTACTCCTTTATTGATTCCTACTTTACCAGCTGCATATCACACTAAGAAATTTCAAATCTCATCGAGCGCATAAATCTGTTTATTTATAATAATTCAAAACCTTCATTCATCTTCTTTCTTTCAATTAGTGATTCATATATCGAATGCATATTCTCATCATAAGGCATCTCATTTTTGACGTTTTATATCTCAAGGTGATCCATTTTTAATTCCTTCATAAAACGCATATATACTATTTCATCCAGCCTTTATAGTATCGACAACGCTGTTCATATAGCTCATTAATGCACTTGTGGCATCGTTTTTTTTGAGCCAATCACTACTTTTCAGATCCTCAGAGGTTGCAGTTAGTTGTTCCCCCGTCGGATCTACGAGATTTATCGGATTATTTCGGACATAGCTATAGCTGTTCCATTCCTGTGGACTGGTCATGTATTGACCTGGACGCTTGGTGAATCCTACCTCCCAGAACACAGGATCTTCCGTCGTAAATCGTCAGATCCTATTATCATAATATCTCTTTTCAAAGTATTGCAAATCATTTTCATCATCTTGTTGTTTGTTTGCGAATAGGTACTTGTTTTCGTATCATCCTTTTCTTCATTTTTCTCGTTTTTGGGAAATTTCATAGGTATGTGTTTTTCAAAATGGAAGATAATCACTTGCCTGCAAAATCACTCACGTCGATGAAACATCGACACTACTCGAAGCAATATGGTCAGCAATATGAAAAACTAATTGTTCATCGTTTTCTTGGGATATGATACTGGCGATCTTTTCATCACCGATCATTATATGTGTAAGCATAGTAGCCAAAAAGTGTGATGAAGTATCCGCGACGTAAGTGCCGGTAATTACCTCTGATCCGGTACTCACCTCGATAAACGATCATGAACTCGTCTCTCACGAGTCAGTAAAGGTGCTTCCTGTAGAAACTACTGAAGACTCACTCCTGAGTGTAATTGGCTCATAGATTACCGGAATTTCTTCGTACTCTACCTCGTAACCATCGATCACATGATGTTCGATGAGTCATGGACTTATTTTTGATACTCGCCTACGACTATGATCATAGATATACTCTGTCGTTTTGTTATTTCTCATGGAAGCAGTCATTTCTCCATATGGAGAATACGAAAATGTCGTATTTCCTGAACCGGTATCTCGCAAGGACAATTGGCCAGCATCATCATATTCGTAGATCATATCGCCCACTTGGGTGACAGCATGAGGATTAGACTTTCATATTCATGCATATCGGTAACGTCCATCTTCTGACGTCTCTGTGATATTTCAGATATCATCATAGTGAAAACTCATAGTATCACTGAGATTTCTTGTGTATCCAGAAACACCATAGAGGTACGATGCGCCCTGAAGTCGAGAGAGTTCATCATATGTATAATTCACTGTTTTTCTGAGCGGTTCAATCCCGGATTCTCGTACGCTCGTGATATTCGAAAGTCCGTCATATTCATAATGCGTATCCACGAGTCTAGTACCATCAGGGAGGATTGAAAGGGCATCAGTGAGTCGGTAATTATTATTTTCGTCTCGTTTCATCGTTTTGGTAATACCATTTGCATAGGAGATGGACTGGATTTGTGAAGTCGGCGTGTAGGAAATATGGGAAATTATTGGACTTTCTACGCCACCTGAATTCGTGTATCATACACTCTCTATGTATCATTTTTGGTACGAGTATTTTGTCACTCATCCATTTGGATATGTAATACTTTTGAGGATATTTGGAAGGGCATATTCATATCCAAATGAATATTGCTTATCTCCTATTTTTCTCGTTTCTCCTATTTTTCTTCAAAATGGATCATAGCTATATGACACAGTTGTTCCGGAGTCTGTGATACTTGAAAGCATGCCAAGAGATGTACCCGGATAATCATAGGTAAAAATTCGCGTTTTATCTGTTCAAATTTGTTCTTTCGTTATACGAGAAAGGTGGTCGTAGTCGTAACTCACATGTTCTCACTTCGCATTTTCATATTCTCTGAGGCGTCATATTTGATCATAGAGATACCGTCGGATACCATAAGAAGTATCCTCTGGCGCATGTAAATCTGTCGCCTCTTCGAGCTTTCCGATTCCGTTATATTTCCAGGTACGCACATTTCGTTTAGCATCAGAAAGTCATACCATCCTTCCAAGTGCATCATACTTATAGGAAGTGACAAGCTCTTTTCCATCGATTGTTTCTACAAAAGATATGAGATTTCATCTCGCGTCTTTTTCTCACCGAGAAATATTTCCGAATGTATTCGTCACTTCTTCATGGTATCAAGTATATACTTTTTTTGTTGTCCCTCTCGAGTCTTTTTGAATTATTCTCCTTCCAAGTGCATCATATTCTGCACTCACTCCAGGAAACCGAGTCTTCAAATCATCTCCAGTCGAAGTCGGAAGTGAAAAAGGAAGAGCATCAAAAGAATTGGTATTCATAAATACCGGATAAGAACCGAAGATCACATTCCCAGCATCATCATAATGTATATGATTCATAATAAATTCCCCAGGATTTTTTGATGATGATACCATCTCTATAGGCCTTCCCCACCCATCTGCGTAAGTACGTGTGCATTTTTTATCATGCTCAAAATAATTACATTCTTCTCTATTATTTGGAATATTTTTATCATCGTATGATAGTTCCGATATTGTTTCTTTTCAGAGGACTGATTCTCTGGAGTTACTTTTTGTCCTTCAAAAACTATCAAATTCTGTGGATAGTTTTAATCCATTGTAATCTTCACTTCATATTCTTTTTCATGAGGAATAATCATAGATATAGGAAGTAATCCATCCAAGTGTATTGATAGTTTTTTTGGGTGTGATATCGTAGATATCGTATTCAAGCAATGTCGTATTTCTCAGTGGATCGATCGATTTCGTCAGAAGTCACCCTGACGAGTACTGGAGTTCCTCTTTTGCCTCTTCCTTCGATACGACATTCACGATTATTTTGCTGGTCATAAGTCAGAGAGTCA
>JANOWM010000116.1:0-2591 GCA_031417875.1 Candidatus Altimarinota bacterium | reverse complement strand
CGAGCTCAAGGAGCGACTTTCTCACTGTATGCCAGCCAGGGTTCATGGCATCTATTCGTTCATGTGGTATCATCTTTTCAGGAAATACGATATCAAAATCCGTAAACTCCTCAAAGCTCAAACATCGTGAAAACATACTCGTGTCTGAGAGAATCACATTTGCAGTTGAATAAAATCAAAGGAGTTTTTCTATTTCAGATATTTCGTTCGTGGAGCCATCGTATTCTATACAAAAAACACCAGATGCTTCTCGGGTAATATATTTCTCGAGAAGCTCCTTTTTTATAGCAAAATTTGCATCTTCAGAGAGGAGGGGATCACACATAATAATCGCCTCTTTTTTCACTACTGTTCAAATGAATGGCCTTTCTTCGATAGGAAGACCGCAAGGATAAATACCGACGATTCTATGAATGATAGTTCCCGTGAGAGTATTTGTGATGATATAGTCACCGAGCTCTTCTCTGAGTGAAAAGATAGGTGTATCCTCAAAATCTGTATAGAGATGCTCGCTATCAAACTTATCCCGGTAGATGATAAAAATATATGACTTTCATCTGAGTTCAAAAGAAGAAAGAGAGGCATTTTTCATGATGAGGATATTTTCTTTTTTGGAATTTTTTGTATCGATGATCCTCAAGAAAAAGAGATCCATGACACGTGAGATGAGGAATATATGATGCAAATTATTTGGGAGCTTTCCGAGAGAAAAATACTCATGAAACCGACTAAACTGACAATCTTTCTTCTCTCCATCATGGACGTAGAGGACTCACTCAGCATATCACTCAAAATACTGAAATACCACTTCGTATATTCCATGGTATTCTCGAATGATAGGATGTGTGAGGTTCGTTATATCCATAATTTTTCGATCTTGGCTGAGAGAAATGTCGGCTTTCCGATGTCTTCTGTGGTCGTGGGTTCGATGGTTCAAGAGAGTTTTATCAAAGTGAGGTGGTGATAGATTGCCAGTATTGGCTTCGTAATAGTCATATCGATGAAGCCTATAAGAAGAAATGCTAGAAGAATGACAGTACACGAATAAAAGGGTACAGCTACTATTTGAGTACTAAAAATTGGAAAAGAATCATTAGAAGAACTCGCACTATATAGTAGTATTGCTCATATCCATAAAAAGAATGAAACCACTTTATTTTTATTAATAAAATCGAATAGGGAGGCAAGCACTGTAAAAGAATCATATATACTTTTTCAGAGAAATAGACTTCTTCTTTCTTCATTACTTGATAACAGAGCAGGGAGTCAGAGTGGTGGAGGGGCTTTTATTCCAGAAGAAAACCAGTTTCAAGACTTCAGAAGATAATTGACTACTCAGTTTAGTAGAGATAAGATTATTGAAATAGTGACCAGCATAAGAAATCCTAAAACTAGAATCATTCCTCACGTATTTGGAGTAATTGAATTTGCTGAAATTAGAATTACGGTAATAAAGCCAACAGAAATTCCTATTAGCAAAATGACATTAGATACATCTTTATAGGAAGATGCTGTTCTAAGTATGCGTTTCTTGAGAAGCTCAAATTCAATATTCATATACTTGTATCTCTCATCAGTAATCGGAGAAAATATCTCGGCACATATTTCGACAAATTTTTTGGACACGAGTGTATCGTGATAGTCACTCGTGATCGTGATAGAGCCTCAGACAGACCACTTCATCGCATAGGAGAAATCTTTCGGGATGAGATCAAGAGGTCTCATAGTTTGGAGAGTAGCATTGAGAATTTCAGTTATCCAGTCACGAACAAGTCGATGATAGCTGGACCTTCCGAGTTCGAGGATATTTTCATATTTCCATCTTTCTCCGTGAATTCGCGAGAATGCCATGAGTCGTCCCATACTTCTCGGAATCGGGACAATCTCATATGGTGCATTGATCTCGAGTGAGAGTGAGAAGATCTCTTCATTCTTATAATCTCCTCAGATATTCCAGAGCTCTCTTACCATGTCTCTGAGCTCAGATTTTTTGAGGGTGTAATTATTGATTTTTTCAAAGTTGCGGATATTTTTCCCGAGCTGTGGGTAGATATGATCGATTTCCTTGAGTATGAGGCCACTATCATCTACTCCATAGAATTCTCTGTGTTTTTTCTCGAGTCGCTCAAAGTCTCGCATTCACTGTACTCATGGAGCGATACAGACAATATCGTAGATATTGGCTACCTTTTGTTCATTGGCGGGATCTTTTCTGATAGCACGACCGTGAACCTGATTGACACTCATATACGCACTCACACCTGTGAGATCGATGAGAGTATTGAGTGCTGGACAATCCCATCCTTCCCCCAGTATCCCTCGTGTTCCTATCACACACTGAGTTTTTCATGTTATGAGTTTCTTTGTCACTGAGAGAATCGTCTCATTTGTTGCGAGTATTTTTACACCATTTTCACTCTTCCAAATACCTTGCCCAGAGACGAGATAGGGATGGAGATCTCCTGATTTTGAGACAACTTCGTCGAATATAGAATGTGCATTTATCCAGTCATTGTCATTTTCATCGAGAAAATCTGTGATGATGGCAACTCGTAGATCTTTCCCAAGATTTTCTCTTTCTTTTTTGATGA
>JANOWM010000115.1:0-21693 GCA_031417875.1 Candidatus Altimarinota bacterium | reverse complement strand
CTCGATCTCGATCTGCTCAAACTCACGAGTTCGAAATATAAAGTTTTTTGGAGTAATTTCATTTCGAAATGCCTTTCCTGCCTGTGCGACTCCAAATGGGATCTTTTTTCGAGAGCTTCGTGCGATATTTGGAAAGTTGACAAATATACCCTGGGCAGTTTCAGGGCGGAGGTAGACGAGTGCTGTTGCATCCTCGGTCGTTCATTGGCTCGTCGAGAGCATGAGATTGAATCTTTTGACGTCTCACCAATTTTTCTTTCCACAATTTGGACATGCGAGATATCCTTCTTTATTATACGTATTGAGATCTTCGAGAGGAGTTTTATCTCCTGCCCAGTTGGTAGGAAGAGGAAAATTAGCGTTTTTTTCAAGTGCTTCTTCTATGAGCTTATCTGCTCTATGTCGGGTATGACAATCCTTGCACTCCATGAGTGGATCTGAAAAACTCCCGACATGACCGGATGCGACCCACACATTTGGGTTCATCATGATCGCAGCATCGAGGGCGACCATATCTTTACGCTTCTGGACGAATTCTCGTAGCCAGAGATTTTTTATATTCTCTTTGAGGAGTATTCCGAGTGGACCGTAGTCCCATGAATTCGCGAGACCTCAGTAGATCTCAGATCATTGGTAGACAAAACCTTTGGTTTTTGCGAAGGTGACGAGAGTAGACATTTCGAGAGACATAAAGAGAAAAGGTTAGGAGTTTTTAATAGTATTCGTTCCTTTCGAGGAATGAAATAGTTCGGTAATTATTTTGGTATAAATTTTGAAAGCATTCATCAATAAGAATGAAGTGGAATAAAACGCAAATATCAAGGATATTTTAGTGTAGATGATGCATTAGCAGTTAGTATCTGTGTCAGATCTTCGTATGTTTTTATATAGACAGTAACTTGTCGTTCGGAGATATCAATATCACTACCAAACATTGGGTTATCTATGAATTTATAAGTATTTCTTGGAAAGATATTTTTAATAGTATCTCTTACATTATTTGCGTCATTCGATGCATTATAACTAACCAGCATATATAACTCTTTGAATCTAAAAAGAGTCTCAAAAAGTATATACTCGGTATTAGTTCTCTCAAGAGGATCTCAAAAATTATAAGGATCATCAACTGTAAAGTCAATTGTAGTCCAATGTTTTCAATATGAATCTTCTAAAAGATAGATATTGAAGTCTGATCACTGATCCATGGCACTTGATGACTCCCTATATTTATGCCATTTGGAAAGGACTTTGAGTGTAGTTCAAGACTCAAAAAATACATATTCCTTATTAGGCTCTCGAAGTGAAGCTAAAGTATAGTGAAATGGTCAAAAGTATCATACAGAATTCAGTTTCTTTTTTTCGATTTTACCAACAGATCATACATATCAAAAGAAATGATATGGTATTTTCCATTCACGATGTTCATATTTTTCAATAAGGGTAAGTGTTCAGATATTAAAGTAGTCTTGATACCACAAATATCAGAGAAATCCTATGAATGGAATTATAACAGTAAATCAAGCAAAATAACTAAAGATTATAAGATACCTCTGCACAGTATCTAGAATTTTCATCAACATAGGATTTTTCATAAAACTTTGATTTTTCATAATTATTCGATATACTTATGTCATAAGTTCGTTATACGAACCATTTCTTGGGTGGAGCTCTTGTGCAATAATCTGTCTTTTGACAGTCAAGAGTAGAAACAGGAAGTGAAATAAGGGAGAGTTAGCTATATGCGATACGTCCTTATTTTTTTGCTTGTTTTTCAAATGTTGAGATCAAAAAAAGTATTTTATCTTTCTGAATTGTTTCTTCACGAATGTGTGCCACGTAGTGAGAAAATCGGATTTCGTATTCATTTTCTGAATGCCTATGTACCATCGAAGAATCGGCGGTTCATATATCTTTGAGAAACAGTTCAAAAAGTCATAATCTCTTTGTCCCATCAGTTCTTGATTTATTTGCATCAATATACTTTGTGAAGTAGAGTGGACGCTTCTTGCCGAAGCAAAAGGTAATAATTTTTTGATGCTTGTCAATATATGCATAGATAATCTTTTCAAGATGTGATTTCTTGTAGTGCGTCATACAGATACAAAAATCATTGGGAAGGTTATGCTAAATAAAAAACCCACAAAAAAGAATAAATTTCTTTCTTGGGGTTCCAAAGTATTTCAGAACGGTTCCACCCAAGTTTCCCGCTTGGCGGGACGCTTTTTACGTCTTATTTTCTCTCCATTTCCGCCACGAAATATCAACAAGAATATAAAACTATAAAGAGTCTATGAAAAAAGTGAAAGAAAGCAATAAAAAGTATATCAAATATTTGCAAAGTAAGAGAGATTGTGAGAAGATAGTTTGGTCATTAAATTTTTTGTATGCGAAACACTCCTTCAAATCAGGAACCTTCCAACACAATTACGCTCGAATATTGAACGCCTAGTGAAATAAGTAAGGCGCTTGCAGATCTTTGAGCAGAACTTTCAGTTCAGGCTCAGGCTGTTTCATTTCTTGTCAAGATTCCAGGTGCCGTGGTCAGAAAAGTTCCAGCATGATATATGATCTGAAATTCGGTCATTCCTTCTAATCATGGAGCTAAAGATGCGGTATGAAGTGTACAAAATCGATTTGTACGTGTCATGGCAGCAAATGATGGAAAATCTCAATTAGCCGCCTAACTTTTAGCATATATGTGAACAGAAAAATTTGAAGCCCACACCCGCGATGTTCCAGAGCCTACCTATGAGGTACTTAAGGATCAAAATATCCTTTTGGCTATTTCGCAGGCTTTTGAAAAAGCAGGAATTCCAAAAGATACTAAGTATACTCCTACATGGAGAGAAGGAGAAATCATTCTGAATATGGAAACATGAGGAAATATAGAACTTAAAAGAGACATTGATTATACTCGAAAAAACGGAAGTATTATCGTGAGTCTAGCCGGAATAAATAGTATTCGACTCCAGTATAGTGCCATTCGAAAAGAACTTTTGATGCAAAGAACTCGAGCTTCATTGGATCAACTTCTAAACGAAACAATTTCCGCCTAAATGGCGGATTTATTTTGTATTTTGAAGTTTTCATTATACTCCTTGTATGTTTTTGACAAAAAGTCTCCTTCATACCACGGACGTTTATATAAAAAAACTCAAAGAAGCTGGAATAGAAACGGTTTGAGATTTTCTCACGTATTTTCCTCGGGATATCGAGGATAAGAGTGAGATGATCGAAGAGTTTTCACTTTTGAATATCAAAGAGAAACAAGTGATAAAGTGTAAGATCGAGATCCTGACGAGTGAGATGACTCGTAATAAAAAACTCCTCACGAAAGCAGTTCTCGTCGATAGAGTCGGCTCTTATGCTGAAGCCGTCTGGTTCAATAGATGATTTCTCATGAAAAATTTTTCTCAGTGAGATACCGTGATCATCTATGGTCAGCCAAAATACGAGTACGGAAAACTTTCATTTTCGAGCGCTGAGATCGAAAAGCCATCGATGAAACGACGAGAAATCGTTCCGGTATATTCCGATGTGAACTATATTTCGGGATCTTGGATTCGGGAGAAGATATCACTTTTGAAAATGTATATTTCTGACATTCCTGATGAGATTCCTGAACTGATACGAAAACAAAAGAATTTTAGGCTCCGCTTTGAAAATATCGAAGCGATTCATTTTCCGAATTCGATGGAGGATTTTGAAAGAGCGAAGAGTGAACTTGGTTATGAAGAGCTCTTTCATTTTCAAAAAAGATGACTCGAAAAAAAATATGAACTCGAAAAAAGTTCTCTTGGGCTTGCTCCTGCGATCCCACTCGATAGTGAACTCATGAAAGAGCTCATTGCGTCACTGCCATTTCCACTCACTTCTAAGCAAAAAATTGTCCTTTTTCAGATTCTCAAAGATATGGAGCGTCCTCACGCGATGGCGCGAATGCTCCAGTGAGATGTCGGAACCGGAAAGACGGTTGTGGCACTTCTTGCAAGTATGCACGCGATATTGGTCACGAGGAAAAGAAGTAACAATATCCAAGTCGCGATCATGGCTCCAACCGAGATCCTCGCACGTCAGCACTTTAATGGACAAGAAGGGTGGCTCTCAAAGTGGGGCATTACTTCTGATCTTCTCGTTGGCTCCCTCACTCCACGTATGAAAGAAGAGGCTCGTTCGAGACTCAAAAACGGAACAACTGATATTATATTCGGTACGCATGCACTTATCCAAGACTCTGTAGCGTTTAAAAATCTCGGATTTGTCGTCGTCGACGAACAACATAGATTTGGTGTAGAGCAAAGAAAAGCTCTGGAGGAGTATTGTTCAGAAGAAAGAAGAAATGTGTATAGCTATACGAGTAAGATATTGGATAAAGATTTTAATTACATTAAAAAAATTATTGATGATAATGTATTCAATACACTCAATATTCAAAAAAAGGATTACTCAGTTATAAAGCATAAGGATGAAATTATAGGGTTTGGAAGAATATGGAAATTAGAAACGGGAGAATATGAACTTTCAAACCTTTGGATTGATGAAAAATATAGAGGAAAAAAACTTGGGTATTACCTCATTAAATTTTTACTAAAAGAAAAATTGAACGATGGTGATTTATTTCTTACGTGTAACTATGAGCTAAAAGGTTACTATGAGAAAATCTGATTTTATATAGTAGATATTTTTCCTGATAGGTTTAAAAGAACTCTTGAATGGGCGAAGGAAAAGGACATACAGTATTGTGTGATGAAAACGGAGAACTCAAAGCTAACTAGTTATATGTTTAATATTTCTTCAAAAATGATCCCCCATAGGCTCAATATGTCTGCGACTCCAATCCCGAGATCGCTCGTACTTACCCTCTATGGAGATCAGGACATCTCAGTTCTCGATGAATATCCCGCATGACGAAAACCTATTCATACCAAAGTGGTAAAAGAAGAAAGACGCATAGAGATTTATAGAATTATCGAAGAAGAAGTAAAGTCTGGAAGGCAAGTCTACTGGATTTCTCCGCTGGTCGAGGAATCAGAAACCCTCGATATCGCGAGCGCGACGAATATGCGAGATGTTCTCTCGTGAGTATTTCCCACGTTCACCGTCGGACTCATTCATGGGAAAATGAGTGGCAAAGATAAGGATCGCATCATGCAAGAGTTTTATGAGAATAAAATCCATATCCTTTCATCGACTTCAGTGGTCGAAGTCTGAGTAAATAATCCAAATGCCACCATCATGTGTATCGAAGCATCCGAGAGATTCGGGCTCTCTCAGCTTCATCAGTTTCGTGGACGTGTCGGTCGCGGGGAGCATCAGTCATATTGTTATCTTTTTACCACGAAAGAGTATAAAACTGATCGACTGAAGGCCATGGAACAGACGAATGATGGATTTGAGCTTTCGCAGATTGATCTCGATCTTCGTGGTCCTGGAGAAGTCTACTGAGTGCGTCAGTCAGGTATTCCAGACTTCCACTTTGCAGATCTCAGAGACGTGGATCTCATATCAGAAATCAGGGCAGATATAGAGGAGTGGATGAAATGAAAAAAAGTGTTGTAATAGAGAGGTATATCCATATATTATACTTAATATATTTTATAAGTATAGGATTATGACTGAATCTTTGGAAAGTGGAACTCAGAAGATTTCTCTTTGACAGGCAATTACTGACTATATAGATTGTTCAAATGATGAAAGTAGACAACCTGATGCTGTACAAAATCTTTCACTTGCGCTTTCATATATTTGGAAAGAAATGCAATGAGGGAATGTCGATAATCCTCAAGCTAAAAAGGCAGATAACATAAGAAGATCTTTAGAAGAGTACTTATCAGCATCTTTTCAGCTTGCTTCAAATGATGAATGAGCGAGTAAAACTCTTGCTATCATAATTGAGGATATCATTCAGTCTATAAGAGAGGATCGTCCAATACTTTTTATTACTTATATGTGTCGAATATTTGGACTCTGTAGTATTTCATGAGAACTTATGGTTGTATGACATCAAACATATAGACCTATTTTTAGAAATGATCGCTTACTCGTTCCTACTCTAGGATCTCAAAAATCACTACCAAAGACACATGAATTAAGCTGAAACATACAAAACCTCGTATGAGTATCCTTGGGGGGGGGGTTACAAAAAAGAAATCGCCAAAAACCCTGACCAGATCCTCTCTTGGAAAAAAGAAACAATTTGATACTCTACCTTTCTCAGCTTATTGTTGAATTCAAATCACTTGTGCAAGCCCTTCCAATTGATATTTTCCAGAATTTTGAGAAGTATCAAACCTTGGAGCAGGAACTTAGTGCATTTAAAAGAAGATTACTGTTTTTACGTGAAAAGAGACAGAGACATGAAAAACTTCAGAAGATTATCCAAAATACGAGAAATACTATGAGTACTCTCTCGTCGAGAAGTATTGATGATCCACGTCGTCAAAGAAGGCTTGGAAGAAATGAAGAAAAACTCGAAAAGCAAGAAGAGGAAGTCGAGTCTATAAAAATTTCACAACTGAATGCTCAAATAAAAACACTCGAAGTGAAAATGAAAAAGCAAGAAGAGAGGTTACATAGACTGAGACAGTCCCTCTATTTCACGAGAAGAAGTCTCCAACAGTATATACATAAAGCATTGCATATGTCTTATACAGATGGAGACAAAGAGTGATCAGTTATTCAGTTAACCCATTTGACATCAAAGGTTGTATGAATTATCACACAAATTACGTATGATCTTTTTCCCTTATGGAAAGGAGTAAAACAAAACCTCAATACCTTACTCTGAGATAAAGATACCAATCTTGATGAGATAAGTATTTCCCAAAAGAAAGCTCAATTGATCATGCAGGATGCAATAGGTGGCATGTATTCGAGACTCAGTAAGCCAAAGTTGAGAAGAATAAAGAGATAAAACAAGACCTTGCATTTCCTGTCCATTTCGGTATGATTTTTCTATGTCCCAAGTTCTCTCTACATACCTCAAAAGTCTCAAATCTTCTTCTCTCGAACGAAAAATCCCAAATATCTCAGAGGAAAATGCCGAGTTTTTAAAAGAGCTCATAAAAGCTAAAAGTCCAAAACATATTCTCGAGATTGGTACGGCGAATGGATATTCGACTCTGCAGTTCGTTTCGGTAGTAAGTGACTCTTCCACTATTACGACCATCGAATATGCGTGGAATGCTCATATTGAGGCAGTAGAACATTTTAAAAACTGTATAGTCAAAAATATTCATGCTATTTATGGAGATGCTAAAGAAGTAATTCCGACCCTGAGAGATGAATACTTTGATTTTATCTTTATCGATGCCATGAAGCGGGAATACCTCGACTACCTTCTTCTCGTTTTTCCAAAAATTACAAAAAATGCCACTATTGTCATCGATGATGTGGAGAAATTTCGTGATAAGATGGAGAATCTTTACGAATATCTTGACGAACAGAATATAAAATATACAATACAAAAGACTGATGTCGATGATAGTATTATGATAATTCATGTATAATTATGAATAAAATAGAAAAATGAATCGCTTGTGCCCTTATTTGTGTTCCTATGTTCGCATTTTCTACTGAAACACCAGAAAAAATAAATCATATTATTGGTGCGGATCCTTGCCGATCACGTGAGCTGACTCTCGCTCAAATGTCAGATTGTACTCTAAGGGGAGGATACAGTGAGCATACTACTGCCACAGTACTTCGTGATAGGGATATGCAAGAAAGACAGAGAGCCTGGTGAAATCGATTGACAGAGAATCTCCTCGGAAGTGCTGTGACCTTTCGTCAAGGGAATAAGTGAGAAGTACCAAAAGCTATGATCGCCAATAGTAACTGGGAAGTTCCCAGATGCTCAATAACCGTTGGGATAAATGGAAATCCCACTGGATGGAATTGCGCCCTTACTTTGGATTTATCCTTCTAAAAGTATAATTATGAGAATTATTCTCATAATTATACTTGCTTTTCTTTCTCATTTTTTTATAATCGGAAGTATATTATTCTTTTATTTTCTTTTTATGGCGCTTATTGTTTCTACAGATGCAGATTTTTCGGAGATGACAGCTTCTGGACTGGTCCTTGTCGATTTCTGGGCAGAATGGTGCGGTCCTTGTCAGATGATGCTTCCACGACTTGAAGAGTTTGCTTCTAAAACAGAAGGAAAGGTAGTAGTCGCAAAGCACAATGTCGACCATGATCCTGATATTGCAAGTAAGATGCGTATCATGTCTATCCCAACGATGATTTTATTTAAAAATGGACAGCCAGTAGAAAAATGGATCGGAGTTCAGGAAGTAAGTGTTCTCGAGATGGCTATAGCAAAGCATGCCTAATGAGGAGCCCTATAAAGATTTTATTATTTATTCGCCTTTTCGGTATATTTTTCTATGCAATTTGAATATTACGCTCTTCTCGAAATTGAACGAACAGCTAATCCTGATGAAATAAAACGTGCCTACAAGAAAAAAGCCATGGAACTTCATCCAGATAGACATGGCGGAGATAAATGAAAAGAGGCAGAATTTAAAAAACTCAATGAGGCCTATTCTATCCTTTCGGATGAATCAAAAAAAGCTCACTATGACCGATTTGGTTCTATGGATGGACATGGGAATTTTGGTGGAGGAGGATTTGGATGAGGAGTTGATATGGATTTAGGAGATATTTTTTCATCGTTTTTTGGAGGGTGATTTGGTGGGGGGTCATGAAGACGGAAGCAAGATATTTGACAAGATATTGAAATAGAGCTAAAAATCAGTCTAGAAGATGCGATCAAATGAACATCACGAAAAATTTCATATACAAAAAATCACGTCTGTCACCACTGTAATGGACAATGAGGAGAAACGATAGAATGTAGTACTTGTCATGGAAAATGACAAGTTCGTGAAAGAATCCAAACGGTTTTTGGTGTGATGGAACAATCCAGGGAATGTAGTATATGTCATGGATCTGGAAAAAAAATCACCCATGCATGCAGCGTATGTCATGGAGCAACTATTCTCAAGGAAAAGACAGAAAAAACGATCGAAGTTCCTCGTGGTATCGAGGAATGAATGAGTATTAAGCTCAGATGAGAAGGACAAGGAGGTCGTGATGGAAATGGAGATCTCTATGTGACATTTTCAGTTCCAGATAAAGAAGGATGACTTTCTCGTGATGGGGTAAACCTTCATTTTGTCTATGAGATTTCTCCAGCAGTAGCTGTGTTGGGAATTGATGAAGAGATTACTATTCCAATTCTTGGGAAAAAGAGAATTTCTATAGACTCATGAACACAATCAGGAACGATGATAGTATTTCGTGGAGAATGAATGGCTCGACTTGATAGAAAATGAGCGTTTTGAGATCTCTGAATAGAGATTGTCGTGAATATACCAAAAAAACTTTCCAGTGATCAAAAGAAACTCTATGAAGCACTCCTTCATTCTGAATGAGGAAAAAAGATGAAATCAGGATGGCTCGAATCTCTTTTCTCTGAAATGAACTAATCTCCCTTTTTATACATTTTCAAAATATCTGTGATATCTTCTTTTTTAAAAAAGTGTTTTGGTATAATTCATTGCTGAATCTGTGCATATACCGCGATATAAGGATTCCCATCAACATCAAACCATTTTTTATGAACAGGACGAACAGAAAGGGAGAGTTGATATATTTCTAAAAAGTGTGATTTGACATATTTCCGAGTGTCTTTTTCTCATACTCATATGAGTATATACGGAGTATAGTATATGCTGCTACTAGTATAATATATTGTATGATCTTTGTGAAGTATAACGATAACTTTCGCATCCGGAAGGGGAAAGTATGATCGTTTTTTCTCTTTTGTTTGTTCGAGATCTCACCGAGTGAGATAGAATTTTGATGTTTTTAGCGGGTATATTTCCCATATGATTTTTTCTTTTGGAAGAATATCTATGATTCGTGCAAAATCCATGAGAGCATTATTAATATTTCGTACACTTACGACGCTATTTTTTTTAGAGTGTATATATTCCCCGAACTCATTTTCTAGTATACATTTTTCATCCGACGATAGTGGTAAATATTTACTCCCATGAAAAAATCTGGCAAATACTTTCTCGAGGTTCGTATCCCATGCCAGTACAGGCTCTCAGTACCCAAATGCTAAAATGGCGCTTGCGGTATATGGTCATACTCATGGGAGTTTCTGGAGAAGTATCTTACTGTTTGGAAATATTCATCCATAATTATCCGTTACTTCTTTGGACGTTTTTAGGAGATTACGAGCCCGGGAATAATAACCAAGACCATCATAGTATGGAAAGAATTCTTCGTATGAAGTATGTGCGAGATTTTCAAGTTTTGGAAAGTGGTGAAGTATTTTTTCGAGAAATGGAAGAACTCTCTCAGCTTGTGTTTGCTGGAGGAGTATTTCAGAGATCCATACGAGGAAAAGGAGATCTTTCGAGCCATTTTGGTATTTTTCATACTTCCTCCAAATGAGATGAGTACGCCCATAGAGAGTGTACCACTTCTCGAGTTTTTCCCATGGAAATATAAACTTTTTTTCTTTCATGAGAACTACTCTACTCCCAAAATAATTTTTCTCAAGTTTTGGTGGAGAAAAGATGTCTTTTTTATTGCAAAGATGATGAGAAAAACTATAATAAGAAACAATAATTATCAAGCTGGTTATGAAACATTTTTTTCGAATTCTTGTGCTGTTTTTATCGGCTCTTTCGGTCGTTTTTTTTGGTTACTATGCGTATATACTCACGACAGATACCTTATCACTTCCATTTGCATGACAGGAAAAACAGTCATGAGATGCTCTTTCTTTCGTTGTTTCAAAACCACGGTTCCTAAAATCAACGTATGATAGAAATACTATTGATTCTGATTCGATCATAGCATCACTCACACTCGATGGGAAGCCATTTGATCCAACTATCTCATGAGAATGACGTCTCTATGTGAGTGGAGAATATGTGTCTATTTCTTCGAGTAAAATGACAGATTCAAGTATTCTTAAACTTGATGCGAGTATTTATAATCATCTTAAGTCTACTAAATATCGTCTCCCTCGTGATATGACCTTGACGGTTTCAAAAAATCCAAAAGACCTCTCTATTATACCAATTGCTGAACCAAGAGATAAAAAGTACCAGGTAAAACTCATGTGATATCCATGATTCCACTCCAAAGATCTGAGATTTTATGCTCACAGAGATGCTTCAAAAAATTGTGAGATACAAGATGCGTGGAGTTCACTTTCGTTTGAAAATGTTTGATTCAGTATTCTCGAGAGTGATACCAGTGGTCAAACTGAGACAGCGAAGATAATGCTTGATTTTGAAAGCGAAACCTCCACACTCTGTATAATTGCAGGAATTGGAGGAAATTTTTATACCGTAGAAGATAGACGTTTAAGTCCATTTACTCTCACAGGTTCCCTTTCCGATATTCTTTCCCCAGAATATAATATGCAATCTCGCATTGATTTTGAGATGAGTGAGGATACCTTTACTGATCAATGAGATCTCTATAGTAAAGAGTATATTTCTTATCGAAAAAACCAAAAAACTCTTTTCCTCAAAAACCTTAGCATTCGACCGAATATAACGCTCACTGAGGATAATATCGTTCTTAGTCCACGAAAAGCGAGTATTGTTGCTCCATTTATTGAATGAAAAAACTACGCTATTTCACTCTCGAATGTCACCGATATTTATGGCCGAAAAACAAGTGTGGATATGGATTTTAAGCCAGTTCGCACCCCATTTTTATCACTTTCTCTCAGCGGACGCAAAACGATATTCCGATTTTGAGATCCTATTGATACGAAGTTATATTCCCTCAAAACCCCGAAAAAAGAATACCCACTTATCCTCTGTCAGATATCTCTCGAGTGATATTCACAAGGGGAATATATGATTGCGGAAAACGATAAGAAACATATTGCTGACCTTTATAAGCTTCTTTCTTCTAAAGAAATTTCCGGATGTCTCAAAAAGACGATAGTTATCAATGAAGACTCAACAGTTTCTCCATTTGATATCCGATCATTTTCACCGACTAATACTATCAATCCATGACTTTATATTTTGGCTTTTGCTCAAAAAAATGATATCGATGAATTTGATAAATTTGCTCTTCCACGAGTCTTTTCAGTTATCGATACTCATCTCACGCTCAAAGTAGATGCAAGCGGTAAGAGTCAAGTACTAGCAACTGATATCATCACGTGAGCTCCGAGAAACGCCCAAAGTATATCACTTGTCCAAAATATCCGAAAATCGTGGACAGAAGCCTGGAATCCAAGTGAAGAGCGGTATGATCGAAGTTATCTTCCACTTTCGGGAAAATTTTTCTCGGAGAGAGTAGATGTTTGATCGACTTCATCTTCCGGGATACTTGCTTTTAAAAAGGAAAATATAGTGAAAGAAGACTATAATACCCCGTATAGCTTGTCATTCGAGCCATATTATGACTATGAATGAAGGTATGATTCATTTCTTATGACCGCATCAGGTGCTGGACATTTTGGGTATGTGGTTAGTACATGGAATGATGGAGTTACTGGATGGAATTTTTGACTCAAGGATTCAGATTATTCATGGGAAACTCGACCTACGTATAGTGCATACATACATACTGATAGGAGACTTTACCTTCCGGGAGATAGAGTATATATTCATGCGATAGTACGAAAAAATGATGCAAAACTCACTATACCAAAAGATACGGTGTTTAACATAACCGTCACGGATCCATTTTGAAGTATTGTTAAGGAGGGGTCGTATAAATCGAGTGAATTTGGGTCATTTTCGACTGATTTTATTCTCCAAGAAGAAGCGAGACTCGGAAGTTACTCAGTGAACATAGAACCACAGGAATCTACAGGTGGTTATTATATGATGAGCAATGCCTTTACAAGTTTTCAGGTGGAAATATTTAAAAACCCTACCTTTACTGCTGAAGTGACACTTCGAAGTCCTGATATAGAAGACTCTACCCTTTTGAACCTCAGAGAAGTTCCAAATACTGATGAGAGTAATCCATGGTACAGTAGTAAGTATGAATCTACATTTTCACTCGAAGGAGTCGTGAAGGCTCATTATTATAATGGCCAAAATATAAAAAATATTCCATTTTCATACCGTATTTATCGAAATGAATACCATGACTCAAGCTATTGGTGAGATTGTTTCTGGTGATGTTTTTGGCAACCATCACCCGAGTTTTATACTGAATGAACCGGGACTATCGATGGTGACGCTTTTGGATTTTTTAGAATACCCGTGAATTTTTCATCATTTTCAAGTGACTATATCTATACAGCGGAAGTTACTATTGTTGATCCATTGACGTGAGAAGAAGTAGTAACGCCAGCAACACTTATTTCACAAATACCAGAAAAATATAAAACACTTTCTCTCGATAATCCTCTCAGGTTTCTTCCAGATAAACGTATTATATCACTTTCTGAAACGATCAAAGGGAAGATGGTGCCACTTTACGGAAAATGGAATAAATCCCTCGAAGGGAAGTATCAGTACACACTCGTGAGACGAGCGTATTCACAGATGCCAGTGGATGACCTCAGACTTTCTGATATCACGGTATCTACCTTTGAAGAGACGACGGTTGCCAGTGGAATTATTATGTCCTCTGGATTTACACTCGAAAGTAAATGACTTTCGTCATGAGAATACCATTTAAAGGTGAGTCCTATAGTCTCTTCTGAGATTACACTCCCTGAGTATGCTACAACAGATGTGAGTCTCTATGTAGTATGAGATTTTACCACCCAAAATCACAATATAGAACTTATCCCAGAAAAATCAGTTTACTCACTTGGTGAAACAGCGAGAGTTCTTATCACCCTTCCGTTTACTGGATGATACGTTTATATAACTCGTGAAAAATGAGGAGTGATCGATAGTGAATACCTTCCGATCGAGGGAAATACGATGATTCGTGAATATCTTATCGATGAAAGCGCTGTCCCAAATATGTACATCTGAGTTGTCGCATTTCCTTCCCATTTTGGTACATCTTCAAGAGGGTATGCAGTATGATATACAGAGATTATCACCGATCTTGCAGATAAAAAAGCCAATATCCAAATCGATACCTCAAAAAGTGTTTATACTAATGGTGAAAAAGTTGATATTTGACTCCTCCTCACTGACTCCCGTGGAAAACCCATGGAATGAGAAGTGACTCTTATGATTGTCGATGAAAGCCTTATCAGGCTCCTGTGAAATATAGATCTCGATATTATTCCAAAGTTTTTCCAGAAAATACCTTTTACCATCAAGACATCTCTTACGGCTATTGGCATGGAGCGAAATAAATTTCTTTCCAGGCGATGAGCCAATGGGGGATCAGGTGGGAAGTGATGAAATCTTTCGGAAATCTCAAGTCGAACCCTTTTTAAAAATACAGCTTACTATAATGCTGCTATAAAAATCGGGTCCAGTGGCCGAGGAAGTGCTTCATTTACTCTTCCAGACAATATTACTGACTACCGGATTATTGCTATTGCTCAGACAAAATCTTCGAACTTTGGTGTCGGAGAGAAACCACTTAAAGTGAGGCGTGATTATACGCTCGAAGTTCATATCCCGCAGATAGCCTATCCAAATGATGTTATATCAGTGACTGCCTCAGCCTTCAATTCTACAAAAAAAATCACTCAAACCTCTGTTACCCTGAGCTTCTGAAGTGGTGCTTCTCTATTTGAAGAAACAAAAGAAATTATACTCAGTCCAAACGAAAACAAGTCAGTATCATTTACACTTTCTATAAAAGATGGATGGAAATGAAATATTCCATACAAGGTCACCATGGCCGAGAAAGGGAAAATACTTGATAGTATAACAAAGAATTTTAAAGTACTCTCTCTTCCGCTTTTGGAATCGAGTGAACGAGTATTCGGTATTTTTGCAACTGGCTCAAAGATGTTACAAAGTCTCAGTGATTCTCGAGGTATGAGCCTACTAAAGTCACGCGTAACTCTTCGTGTCGCATCATCACTTCTTGTTTCCATCGACTCAGTAATTTCTTCACTCCTAACATATCCGTATGGATGTATCGAACAAACGATAGCAAGTACTCTCCCAAATGCTTTCGCTCTCAAATTTTCCTCGATCCTCTGAAGCACTATCGATAGAAAAACAGCTACAAAAAACCTCGATCTCGGTGTGAACAAGATACTTCGTATGCAGCAGTTTTGAGGTTGGAAATACTGGGAAACTGATATAGAGATTCATCCACATGTGACCCCGTACGTGGTTCGAAGTCTTCTGATATTCCGAGACCTCGGAGTCGATATTCCACAGTCGTCTATCGATGCCGGAGTAAAGTATATCGAAGATATGGTTAATTTTAGACAAGACCTCTATCAAAATGACTGAGATTTTGCAGCAGAAATATTTTACACACTCGCTCGGACAAAGAGTAATTATGCAAAAATTATCGAGAAAGCATTTGAACCGGATAAGCTCTCTCGTCACGGATACCTCATGTACGCATATGGTTTGCAAATACTTGATCGGCTTTCCCCAACTGTAGAGTCAAAACTCTCAACTCTTATGAAACAAGTTGGAAATGAAGATTATTGGTATTGGTCACAAAAAGCTGACACGGCTATCTATATTCAGTTTCTTGTCGATACTGGAAAGATAAAAGAGGCATGAGTGCTCTTAGATGCTCAAATACGAAAAACGGATTTTTCTTCTTACTTTGTTTCGACACAAGAAAAGATACAACTTTTCTCAGCACTACTTAGGTATTCACTTCTGTCCCCAGATAAAGTAGTCTCTCAGGTGGCACTTCGTGGAGAAGCGCTTATTGCTGATCTCTCACTTTCACCGACTCAAATAAGTCAGAAGGTAGATGTGCCTCGATGAAAAATGGGGGATACCTTTACTCTGACACGATCAAATACAGAAGCACCTCTTTATTATGAAGTGCTGGAGTACAATATTCCTGATGATATGCTTTCCGCACCACCGAGATCTGCATGAGGAATGAGTGTGACTCGAACATTTGAACGTATCGATGAATCGCGATGAATTACTAAAAATGGAGAATACCTTGGAGTATCCCCGATGAATGATACTGTTTTTACTAAATGACAACTCTATCGTGTCACACTTCGCGTAAAGATTCCAGATACGAATGCTACGTGGCAACATCTCACGCTCGAAGATTTTGTTCCGGGATGATGGAAACCAATGAGATGAATATTTCAAACAGAAAGTAAGCTTCATTCTGATAGTACCAATGACTTTTATAGTAATGAAACCTATTGGGGGCATATCGAAGCACATGATGATAGGATACTTGCAACGACGGAACAATGATATGGAACAACAAAATCGTATTCATACTTTATCCGACCAGAATACGTCGGCTCCTATATACTCCCACCAGTTACTGCCTACTTCATGTATCTTCCAGAGATTCATGCTATCTGAAAGTTTGAAAAAATTATCGTTAAGTAATCTACTTCCTTACCTTTCTTTTTATGAGATGTCCAAAATGTAAAAACCTTGATACCAAAGTTATCGATTCTAGGGCTACTGAAGACGGTAAGGCTATTAGGAGACGCAGAGAATGTGAGAAATGCGGTGCTAGATTCACTACTTTCGAACGACTCGAATTTATCTCATTTATGGTCACAAAGTCATCCGGTGAAAATGAGCCCTATGACCGAACAAAGGTAGTGAACTCTATGATGAAAGCCTTGACCAAAAGAACCTTTGAACCAGAAAAACTCGAAGACGGTATCAATACGCTTGAAAATGAGTGGGCCCAAAATAAACAGGGAATTACGTCAAAACGAATCGGTCGAGATATCTTGCGAAAATTGCGTGATCTCGATGAAGTGGCATTTCTTCGGTATGCTTCGATTTACCATAATCATGAAAGCGTCAAATGATTTGTAAAATTTATCGAGGAAGAGCTCGGATAATATATGGATAATAATGTATCGTTTCTTCATATTATTTCTCTTGGTTCTGAGCACTTACATGCTCCGTATATTTCTGATACCCTCATGCGCACTCTCGAAGAGCAAAAAAAGCAAGGGAAAAAGTCACTTCTTCTCTATAACCGACGAGGGTATTCTCGTGCCTATATCTGTGAAGAGTGTGGTCATTATGAGAAATGTCCGCATTGTGATATCGCCTATGCTTACCATAATGGAGAGAAAAAGATGCTTCTCTGTCATCAATGTGGTATGAAGGCACCTCTGCCATTTGCATGTGCACACTGTTCATGACACACATTTCATGAAGTATGAGTAGGTATACAGAAAGTAGAACAAGATCTTATAAAGCTCCTTCCATGATATAATATTAGACGTATTGATGCCGACTCGAATGAAAAAATATGAGTGATGGTAAAGAAAGCAAACGAAGCTGATATTATCATCGGTACACATAAAGCAATTTTTCTTCCGCTAGAAAATCTTGGTACAGTCGTATTTCTCTTTTTTGAGGTCAATTTTTCTATTCCAGAATACGATATAGAAGAATCTATGGCGGTAGAAGTCAGTTATTTTCGAAGAAAAGGGATTCCGATATATATTCAAACATATATGAGAGATCATCCACTTCTCGAAACCCTTCTTCATGGTAACTACAAAGATGTTTTGGAATATATTAAGAAAGAGAGAAAAGAATTTTCATATCCTCCATATGCTGAGATGGCAACCATTATTATTCATCATGAAAACAAGGATAAAACGATGCTTATGGCGAGTCATATTATTCGAAAACTCTCAGACTGAGAAGGATGAAGTTTACAGATTTCTTATGATCGAGATTCATGGTCTAAAAATCGAGCTGAATGGGTTCAAAAAATTGTTCTTCGAGGCGAGAATATCTCTCGAAATATGGCTCATCTTGAGGTAGAAGTTCTGAGGAATCGAGGTGTGACTCTCGAGTGGAACTAGATATCAATACGGTCCTTATTTTTGATACTCCAGACAAGGGTAGCAATGATGATAATCCCAAAAACAATAAAGAATCCTCGATAACCAAGCAACTGAAGTATGAGTCATCAGAGGATAAGTCCGATCACATTAGCGAAGTTTTGGAGTATTTTCATAGGCCCTGCAGAAGCGTTGGCATCTATTTCTGTGAGGTTATTTCTAAGGGCAAATATTTTATTATAACTCTCGAGAAACCCAGTTTGCCCGAGAGACATCCCACAGGCATAACCGAAACTATTAATCATGGCAAATCATATAATGATAGCGTTATTTATCTGTCCATGAAATACTCACATGAGTATAAGAGAGATTCCAGAGAGTCAGAGTCAGAGAAATGCAATGGTTTTTATTCCAATTTTTGAAGCCATCTTTCATGCGATTTCCTGAAATCCGAGAGCGGGAATGGCTATTACTCCTAGGAGTATATAACTCATTCAGGGTTTTATATCATTGAGAAAACTGATGAGGAACGTAGCAGCAAATGTATCCCAAAATCAAAATATAAGTACCAAGCTCATCGTCCAATAGATAATGATATATCTGGGAGTATAGCTCATTATGCTCCATATTCCTACGGCTGTCTTTTTGCATTCAAGAAGAAACTCTTTGATCTGTATAGTGCTTTCTCTTTTTACCTGAGGCTTATAGAAAATATATTTCGCACTTTCGAGCACTTTTGACAGATCCTTTACCTGTATCTTTTCAGTGAGGTACTCCCGGATATTTTCTTTTGATAGCTTCTTTACCCCGAGCGTAAAAGATACAATGTCCTTCGTTTCGATGGTTTGAAGTGAGTTATCAAAAAACTTTGTTGTAAAAGTGAGAAGTCCTACGATAATGATGGCAAGTATTATGACAGCAAATGTCGGATTAGCTGAGAGGATGAGTCATGAGAGGATGAGTCATAGAATAGATCAAATTCCATAAGTTATATTATTTCTGGCAAGAATTTTCGGGTATTCGCTTGGATTGGAGTTTGAGAGAATATATCCAAAAGTTGAAATCTCATTGATTTCTTTCGTCAGTCCATAACAAAATGACGCAATAAATATGAGTGCCCAATTAAAAAAATCACCAAAAAACCATCCTAAGAGACTTCCGATTCCTTCTGGGAGAATCGCTTCTCAGGTACTCCCGATTTCAGAAAAGAAGTCGTAAATAAAGTTAAAAAATATACCAGCCGCGATAAGCTGTGATATCGATGCGATGATAAAGAGTTTTTTTGTAGAATAGTATTTTTGGAGTATCCCGACAGGAATATCTATAAAAAAAGCTATGAGATTTGCTACTCAGAGAAATATTCATACGAGCGCGACATTTTCCAGCTGAAAGGTAAAGAAAAATACCATCGAAAAATGAAAAATCATCCATACAAACCCCTGAAGGCAGTTTGTCAGATAAAAGTTTTTGAGTCGTATTCAGGAGAGGCTACTATTTGCCGTAATAATAACCGGATTTTCATCGACTTGAGAAGGAGCTATATTTTCTGAAAGAGTATCCATAGAAAACTTCAATAATTACCTATCTACTATAGCGTATTTGAGTCATTTATGCAAAAAAATCTCGAACTAATTCGAGATTTTGCTGACTTCTTTTATTCGTTTAAGTTTTTGCATTTGACCATAGGCAATAGTAGATTCGAGTTCTGCACGAATTTCTTGTTTTTTATGAGCCTTGTAATTTTCTTTTTCCCCTTCTCGGATCATGGCTTCATCGAGGAGAGTGTTGATATTTTTGAGCGTTGAGACCGCTTCTTCGAGGTATTCAGTATCGACTTGTTTTTTGAGAGTAAGGATGCGTCCGAGATAGGTATCCCAGTTATCGAGAATACTTTGTTGTCTCGAAAACGAAAGAGCTTCAAATATAATACCGACATTATACTTGTCTTCCTCCGTAAGCGGAGTTCTTTCGAGAAGAATTCGGAGACGGAAATTCTTCATACTACTTGTTTAATTGAGACTAAGCAGCAAGCTTGTATACTTCATTGTTACTTGCGACGCCAATAGGAGTTGTAAAAATTTGGGTAAGCTCTCACATAGGAAGAGTATTCTTACCTACGAGGGAATCAAGCATGATCTTTATAGCCCCTGACACGTATTCTATTCAATTTTCTCGCATTTGCAAGAGCTCTGTCCTGATGCGAGCTACTTTTTGTACGAGTTCAGTATTAGTTGGTCATGCAATAATGCTGTCTAAAAGGTTTAGCGCAGTGTTTATAGGCAATTCTTTAGATCAAAGTTGATCCTTTAGATCAGTAATTTCTAGATGTGTTCATGGGCCTGTTCGCATATTCATATAGTTATATTACCATATTTTTAAAAAAACACAAATCTTTTTTGAATTTTATGAGTCATAATTTTAGTGAATAAGATGTGAAAAGCAAGTTTTTCCCTCTTTTTATACTTGGTACCTGATGGCATCGAGCATTTTCATGGTATGGGTATCGATATCCTTTGGCATTTTAGCATCAACTATCACATACATATCTCCCGTTTTTCCTTCCATCGTTCGTCATTTTCCTGAAATTTTGAATTTTGTTCCTGGTTTTGTTCCTGCCTTAACTTTCAGCGTAAGATTTTTTCCATAGACAGTCCTCACAGATACAGACGTGTCATAGAGAAAGTCAAAAAACGGTATTTCGATGGTTTCTGTGACGTCGACATTTGGTATTTCCTTTTTTGGTATTTCCTCTTCTCTTTGCGGTTGTCTTTTGCGTGTATTTCCACCGAAAATATCTCCAATATCAAATTCGATATTTCATCCTCATTGTCCACCAAACTGGGAAAATATATCTTCAAATCCGCCACCCTGAAATCCTCATGTATGTGAAGATCTTCGATTCTGTGATCAAGAAAAAGGATTTCATGAGCCCTCACCAAATGGAGATCCTTCGGCAGAGCCAAATTGGTCATAATTCTTTCTTTTTTTAGTATCCCCGAGTGTTTGGTAAGCCTCATTTATCTCGGTAAACTTCTTTTCAGCAGATTTATCTCATTTATTTCTGTCAGGATGGTACTGCATTGCTTTTTTCTTGTAGGCCTTTTTTATCTCCGCTTCTGATGCGCTCGGAGCAACTCCCAGTATGTCATAGTATTTTGTACTCATGACATGATTTTATCGAAATATGATTCCCAGTCAATGAGAGATTCAAAATGAGTACATATATACCACAAAAACGAGAGCATTATATTTTCCTCTTCATATCATAAGTCTGGATTGTGTTTTATCCGGATATTTCGCGGTATAGTTGGCGTATATCCAATAGATCTCATTAAATTTTCATAATTTTTAGACCATATATCCTTATCGTTTGATACTTCCCAATAAAACAAGCTCTCGGTGTTTTTTGGGATGTTACGACTTCCAGTAATTTTTCTATATTTTTGGAGAGGTATTTCTCCGTTAGAAATACCATTTTGGGACAACCAACTGTATTTTTTATTGACGTCTTCCATTCTTACTTGATCTATCTCAAAAATGTGTTTTTTCATGAAATTTATATGGTAGTAGGTTCCCTATAATCAGGAATAAAGTGAGCTCTTTGGTCTCTGTTGAGAAAATTGAGTCCAAAGATCTTGATATCTTCATCAAGGTTGGCTCTATACTTTGGAAGATATCCCCCAATTTCCTTAATATGAATAAGTGAAAAACCAAAATTGAGGCACCAAGTCTTTTCTTCCTGTGATATAGAATTGTGATTCTTTTTTATGAGTGTA
>JANOWM010000114.1:0-5757 GCA_031417875.1 Candidatus Altimarinota bacterium | reverse complement strand
CCAAGAGAATAAGTCTTACAATCAGTGTTACGATGATGATAGCCCACCCGAGCGAGTGTCCAGGAAGGAAAGTGAGGAGAGCAACAAAAAGGTTGTAGATAGGCTGATAGACGAGTGTCGATAGGAGTGTACGGATTCATCCAGGGGGAGAAACTGTAAAATACGTCGTACGTTCACCAAAATTCGTTTTGAGTGAGAGAATATATTTTCCACTTTTAACAGCAAATACTTGATAGAGTGATGAGAGTGGAAGGATTCTTCCAGAAGCACTCTCGATTGAAAATGGTTTACAAAAATCAGGCGCAGATTTCTCGAGCCCACCGAGTGGACGAGAATCGATAGTGATGGTTATATCAGTACATGGATTCACTGTGAGAGTTCCAGTACTTGAATTTTTGATAGTGACTTTTGGAATATTGGGAATCGTGATGGTACTATCCTGTATCTCGAGAGAAACATCACTTATTTCTGGAATTTTTTTGGTATCCACTCCAAACATATACTGAAATATGAGAGAGAACAAGAGCGAGAAAAAAAGAATATTGAGAAATTGAGATTTATTCATAGAGAAGATTTAGGTATGTGTGATTTTTTCAAAGAGAAAGATAACGTTTTTTTCAAATTCTGCAATTATTTTCATGTCTTTATAGTGAAGAATCGTTCATTTTTTTGGGAATAGGACCACATCGGAGTTCAGTTTTGGAAGGAAGTTCCGAGAAAGATCATAAAATCTCCGACGAAAAAAATTTCTATTCACACTTCATTTGCTACATTTTGACGAGAGCATAATTCCTACCTTCGCAACAGAAGATTTCTTCGGATAGACGTTTGCGATGAGCATATATGAAAAGAAAGGCTTTCTATGAGAGAGAACCTTTCCAAATTCACGCGTTGTGAGGCGATTTTTTTTTGAAATCATGAGAGAAAAAACTAGCCACGAAATCGCTCTGTGAGTCCAGGATAGGTGACAATACGAGCATTACCTCCAGCGATATTGTGGTGCTTACTTTTTCCGCGCACATTTTTGAATCGGTTTGGATAACTGACCGCGAGGACATGACGCCCTTTTCGTCTGCGAGCACGGAGAACCTTTTGTCCGTCTACAGTGCTTTTTCGAGCGAGGAATCAGTGAGAACGAAGGCGTTTTCTCTTTTTGAATTTAGAAAGCATAAAAGTGGAAAGTAAAAAAATCAACGAGATTCTATAGAAAAACCTGACAATGTCAAAAAATTATCATATTTTGTTAATTGTCACCGAGACTAATGGTCGTATTTACTGAAATGAGGGGATTATCTCATTTGATCACCACCCTTTTTCCATAAGAAAATCCCAGCGTGAGTTCAACGCGAACATATGGGTGAATAAATGGACTAATCTCATTTGATCACTGGAGAGCATCCACTGCTCACCATGCCTTCCATGGATCTTTTTTTGGAAATGCTGTAAAGCGAACACTTTTCACATTTACTGTATCAGGAAACATATCGATCCATTCACTGTCAGATCCGGTTGCGAGATTTCCATATCCATTTGAAAGAAGTGGTCCAGCACAAGCCCAATCAGCATGACATATCCATGTATCGACTTCTCCGTCAAATGCTTTATTGGTACTTGGAGCAATACTTCCAGTGTGATCGAGCCCGAAATCGATACCTCTGAGTCTGAGTATTTGAACATTTCCGATGCAGCCACTTCATGTATCTACTCCGGTAAAGGTACAAGTGACTCATACCGGGGCATTTGGATCTGTGCGTACAATCCACCTAAAAAAGGTTCGAGTTTTCTGAACTTTATCTATGAGATAGAGATCTGTGAGGGCTCCAGAGAGAACGTTTGGTCCATCACCGATATCTTTATCGTCTTCATCATCATTTATAAATCCGTTCCCATCTTCATCACCGGGAACTCATCCATCAGCATCAGCATTTCCATTGTAGTCGAGAAACTGAAGGGCATACTGACCATATCGCTGGTAACTTCCAGAATAGTTCACATCAGGAGAAAGTCAGGTCGAGAGAGAATTACGAATGCCCAAACATCATCAGGTTCATACACGCTGTGTATTATTTATCCCACTACGACAGAGATAAAATCCACTTCCATAGGCTACAGCTCCACCTATAACACCACTTTCTCAGTAATTTCCAGCTCAAGTTGGGAACATGTAATGCCCACTTCCTATGAGGGTATTTGAGCTATTTCGATTCCAGTATTCTTCAAAATCCAGAGCACCACCTCACTTGATATTTGTTACGAGATTTTCAGAAAAAAAGTAGAGTTCCTCGAGGAGTTTCACACGATTTTCGGTTTTGATACGAACGAAAGACATACTCGCGACGGACTGAAGAATGGAAATCATGAGAAATCCAAAAACCGTCATACCAAGCATGAGTTCGATGAGGGTAAATCCGCGACTATTTTTTATCAAAGTAGGCATTTTTTTGAAAAAAGTAAAGTATTGGCATGATGATAGCACGCCCGAGGGCTATAGCAGTTGGTTTTTCCGCCCACATTTTCAGAAGTTCATTCGTCATAAATGAAATGGTATCAAAACTTTCTCGAGCGATGGGCGTTTTCTTTCCAAAAAGATTTTGGAGTGACATATAGGTATTTTTTAAAAAAGACCAACATTTGTAGAAAAGAAGTATGTAGATATTTCACGAAGTTTTTTCCATAATAGTTTGAAAAACAGAGATTTCCGAATATGCTAACGAAACATATGGTTGATTATATCGCAAATTCTAAAAATCGAAAATTTAAAAAACAAGTTCTGACTTTTTTTGAAAGACTGAACTTTTGAGCTGGAAAACTTCCGATGTCTGGTCGGTTGATCCTTTTTTTGGACGGTTGTATTTTTCTCTCGCTATTTTTTCCCTGGATTTCTTTTGAATTTCTTTCGAACGAAAAAATCGCTTATAGTGCCTTTTCTGTGTATACAGGGTATATCTGATATGGAGTACTTTTCTCAGTGATGCTCCTTCCAGTTTTCCTCTTGTCTCATATAAAAAAAGAAAAAATCCGAGCCCTTGTCCCATTTCGTCTCTCTGATACGCAGGCGGTTGTTTTTATAGCATCCATGCTTTTTACCGCAGAGCTCCACACTATATTTATTTCTCCTGTTTTTTCTCAGTTTGCACAGGTTATTACGGTATGAAATGGGTTTCTCTTTGCTACGAGTAGTACGTTTTGTATCTTGATTGCGGCATTTTTTCTCTCACGCTCGACAAAAGAGGCTGCAAGAAAAGTCCGATATTTGGATCACAGAGATCCTGATATGCTCGATGAATACAATTCTATTATCCACTCACACGGAAAGAGTACGAATGAAGAAACGGATGAAAACATGAAACTCCCCATTTAATACACGAGAAAAACTTGACTTTATAAAAAAACCAATATTATTGGTAGGAATGGGTATCTTCTATTTCTAAGGAAGAACCAAAAGATTTTAGTTCATCAATTTTTTTTCTATGACCACTCTTGCAACCGATATTAAGAGTACCTTTGAACAGATTCTTGCATCTCTTGCCGAGAAAGAAAAAACAGTTATTACGAGACGAATCGGACTCCTTGGTACCAGGGAGACCCTCCAAGAAATCGGAGATACGTATGGTATTACCCGTGAACGTGTGAGACAAATCGAAGATGTAGGTATCAAAAAAATCGGACGAATTATGAGAACAAGTTCTCTCATGGCTCTCCAAGAATCAGGTGAAAAAATACTCAAAATGCACGGATGAGTCATGACTCGAGATAGGCTTATTTCGGCTATTGTGGCTGATATCGGTATCCAATGAATGGTGAATGAAAATATCATCGATGTGCTCCTTCAGGCTGACTTTAATCTCCAAAGATCAAAACCACAGCTCGGAACAAATACCTATTTTCACTTTCCTGAAGTGAGTAAAAAGTTTATCGAAGCAGCTCATAAAGAAGCGTCAAAAATACTCAAAAAACGTGGAGATATCATCGAAACAGCAGCACTCTATGAGATGATAAAAGTAAATCTTTTCGGACAATTTTGAAAGATGGATATCGTTCTTATTGATTCAGTGATGGACATCTATCTTGATCTCGTAAAGTGAGAAGAAAAATTTATCGGTCTCGAAAAATGGAAAATTCTCAATCCCGCTACCCTCAAGGATAAGGCGATCTATGTCCTCAAAAAAGGAAAAGAGCCAATGCATTTTCTCGATATTGCAAATGCTATTACCACTCACTTTGGTGAACCAGTAAAAGTTTCGACTATTCATAATGAACTCATCCGTAATGGTGAATTTGTCCTGATCGGACGTGGAATCTATGTTCTCAAAGAATGGGGATATAAAGATGGAACCGTTCTTGATGTCGTACTTGATATTTTCAAGAAAGCTGAATCTCCACTCTCAACAGAAGAAATCACGGCACGAGTCCTCAAAATTCGCCAAGTAAAAACAACGACTATTTATATGAATCTCCAAAATAAGAAATTTATCGAACGAGTCGGACGCAATCTCTACCAAGCGAAGATTGCATAAAGAGAAAAGAGCCCTTTGGGGCTTTTTTTATGTTCTCTCTGGATTTTCAAAGATATTTCTCTATACTTTTTTATATGCTTCACTCACTTATCGAATCTCTTTTTGCATTTTTTGGGACACTCTCGTATATGGATATATTCATCCTGATGGCGATGGAGTCTTCTATCATCCCAGTACCTTCCGAACTGGTCATGATACCTGCTGGATGGATTGCGGCATCTGGATGACTTGATCCATTTTTGGCCACTCTTGTCGGTGGTATCGGCTCTGTTGTTGGTGCCACAGCGAATTACTTTATCCTGGGACGATGGATCGGGAAACCGTTTCTCGAGAAATATGGGAAATATATCCTTATTACCCATGAAAAGTACCATCGTGCGGAGTCACTATTTCTTCGAAATCAGAACCTCTATACTTTTCTTGGGCGACTTATTCCAGTAGTACGACATCTTATCTCGATTCCTGCAGGAATCTTTCGAATGCCGCTTGTTCCATTTTGGGGTATTACTTTCGTTTGAGCGACTCTGTGGTGTGGTATACTCGTCGCACTTGGATGGTATTTCTGAGAATCCGTCATAACTATCGTGAAGGAATATACGCATGAGTTTACCATCATCGGAGTTCCACTGATTGCTCTCTATATTGGGTGGAAGATATTTAAGAAAAAATAATAAGCCTCTCAAAGGAGGGCCTATTATTTAGGCTCATGGCAGAGCTTCACTTTGATTCAGCAATTGATCTACGGCCTCATCTATTTTAGGAGTTTCCGGTTTTTTTAAATGGACAAAAACAGTTCTTCTATTTGATAATGGTATCGGATAGCCATATTTCAGGTAGGACCCATGTGCAGAACAAACAAACACGGCTTCTATGTGAAAAAAGGGCCTGACAACTAGGTGTAAAAGATAGGGACTTGGTTCTAACGTGATTTTTTCTATGGTGATATCTTTTCCTGTAGTCTTATAGTGATCTAAAAATTGGGAGAGTGATTGTAAGACTTGGCTTTTTTCAGCGTCACCTAAGTTTAAATTAGCTACTATAGTTTCTACGGTAGTGCCTTCTTCATACGGCAATGTTTGATGACGAAAGTTGAACATATTTTTCGAGATTATATTATCATAATATATATTATTGTATATATGTCAATACAATTTGTCCTTAATCTTATTCAAAAAGTATATTACTTTCTATATTTTCTCTCCTTTAGTTCTTTTGGAAAGTGCTCTTGTTCACTTTTCTT
>JANOWM010000113.1:0-11614 GCA_031417875.1 Candidatus Altimarinota bacterium | reverse complement strand
TTCTTTTTGGATTTCCGCTTTGTAGGTCGTGAGAGAATCACCATCCCAGGTACATCTGACATCGTGCTCTTTCTGATTGTTTGTGTAGAGGGTCTTGCAAAAAGTAAGTGCCTCACTTTTTGAGATATCTGTGATATATTTTGTGGGAGTATCACTTTTTCCGAGATATGCCTTAAATGCCGACCTTTTTTCTTCCATTTTTTCTGGTGCATATGCGTATATTTTTTCACCATTCCATGTACATTTTATATAGGAATTTGGATTGGAATTGTGGTTTTTAAGACAGTTTTCGAGTGCTCATTCTCGGGTTATTCCCTCAGTGGTGATAAATGGAGTATCACTTCAATTGAGGTATCATTTATAGGTTCATGGTGCCAGATTTTCAGACATGGCTTGAGCCAAATTTCCCGCGGTGAGAGAAAATGTGATAAGTAGAAAGGTATAAAGAAAAAATGTGCGCATAAATTAAAATTAATAGATACTCTTGATTATATGGCTTTTATTTTTAAATCAAATATTTTCTTATACACCACCAGATGAAAATATATGGAACAAAAAAGAAGAGACTCACGAATATGAGAAAGAAGAATGTCCCCTCAAAGATGAAAAATCATGAAAAATAATTACTGATACAGAGTGATGCATATCCTGCAATAACCATCCATGATGAAAACACAACAAATTCTGCTCCTTTGATACTTTTCCGGATATAAAAATAGGTTATGATAATGAGAAGTA
The DNA here is from genome assembly GCA_031417875.1 of Candidatus Altimarinota bacterium. GTDB lineage: Bacteria > Patescibacteriota > Gracilibacteria > BD1-5 > UBA2023 > JABFSX01. Next base: position 10,876 of record JANOWM010000113.1, on the reverse strand, counting down.
TTTGGGAAAGAAGCGTTACCCATGCAGATCCGATAAATGAAAAATATGGTATGACGATGAGGTTTCAGATGATATTAAAAAGCGCGACACCTCCATTTATATATATGAGTTTTTTTTGCTCATTTCGCGCAATCAGGATATACGTAAAAAGGGAAGATACAAAGTAAAATAAAAATATAAAGCTCACAATAGACATTGCATCGACAGAGCCATAAGCGCCGATATGTGTTTTTAAAAATTTTTCTCAGGAAATAAGCATGAGAACTTCTTTTCCGAAACTCCAGAGAAAAATAGAGAGGGAAAGTCCACACGCGAAAAGTACTTGAAAGGCCTTATATGTGAGATTCTTTGAATCTTCGTGACGTCACTCTTCTTCGGTTTTTGAAAGAACTCCTAAAAATGAATTCAAAAATACGGTTCCATACATCATTCCGACCTCGACTATTTTCATAGGAAGAGCGTAGAGCGCTATAGCGATATCAGCCTTTTCTTTTGTTTCCATGAGCGAGAGAAGGATGGTATCTACCTTAAAGAAAATAGCAGAGAGAAAAAGTGCGAGTCAATATGGAAGCGAGAGAAGGAGAATCTCTTTTATGTATGCTGTATCCCAGCCAAAATATATACGAATATACTTACTTGCGTACCAATAAGTAAGTGCAAACATCAGGAGATTTCCGATGAGTCCTGCTATCATCACGAGAATATAGCGAGATCCGAGAGAAATTCATGATGAAATAGGAAAAAGTACACTCGCAAACATGAATATGAGGCCAAAAGTGAGCATACGACTAGCAGTATTTGCTACGAAGCTAAATTCCGTACGAAGGGTTGCCTGAAGATAGCTCATGAGTGAACTATTCGCTAGACCAAGAAGTGTAAACAGTCAGGCAATAAAAATTCAAACCAGAGCGAGAGAGGATTCATATCCAGAAAGAAACGGCGCAATAGAGAGGGATAACCCTATGATAATAAGTCCTGATATAGTACGCAAAGTGAGAATATTGGCGCTCATCTTTTCTACCAGAACAGGATTCTCTGAATGTTTTGATATCTCACGAACGCTAATCGCATAGAGTCCAAGATCTGCAATGACTGCAAAAATAGAAATAAAGTTATATATTTTTGTATAGAGTCCATATCCTGCGACATCGAGATAATTAGTGAGTATTTTTATGAGAAAAATAGATATGATCGCTGTCATCACTTTCCCTCATATCTGAGCAAGCGTATTAGTGTATATTTTTTTACTTGGCATAGGCTAAGTATAGAGAATTTTTTTATCTCCGCAATAAAAAAAGACAGATATCATCTGTCTTTTTTTGACCATGAGGAAAAAGCTTAAAAGTTTCCAGTGACCGTCACCACAACGATATCACTATAGTCTCCGGCAGGAGTTTGGACGTTTGGTCTGGCACTGACATAGAAATCAACATCATTTACCCCTGTGAGATTTTGAGGCTTGTTTGAAGTGTAGACAGTAACAGGAGTAGTTGTACTAATTTCCTGAGCAAGGTTACCTGTCTGAGTAAAACCTGGAGCTGATGAGTCAGTTGCAACAGAAATAGCAGAAGTAAAGCGGTAACTATCCGCGAATCCATCGACTGCAAGACTGTTAATAACATTTCCAGTGCTGGAATTATTGGTCATACCTGCATTCGTAGATGCTGCCGTGACAGATGCACCGTTGACCGCGTTAGTTCCGAGCTCTATTTGGACGGTTCCTGTGGAATATGTTGTACTCACGAGGTTTCCGAGGTCAAGGAGTCCACTTCCTGAAATGACCATATTGAGAAGAGGAAGAACACGTCCTCGGATGACGATACCGTTGATGGTTCCTGAGGCCGTTCCAGGGAAAGCATCATTCCAGTTGATATTGACAGTGAGTGCCCCACTTCCTGAGACGGTACCACTACCGATAAACGATGCCTGTACGCTCATGACAGTAATTCAGGCCAAGATACAACCAATGAGACCGAGACGAAGAGCATGTGTATTCATATGAGATATTTATAATGTAACAGAGATAGTATCTCATATCTTTGTCTCTTTTGCGAGACTTTTCATACTTTTTAGAGATGTATTCAATTGACAACTAATTAATTTAATATTTTAAATACATAGTTTTTTCTTTGGTATTTTTCTTTCTTTTTCTTATACTTCAAGGAATATGATATTTCGTGACTATTCACTCATTACTGGACTGCTCTCATGACGTGGCAAACGAGATTTTCACTCATTTGTAGACCAAGAACTCAATATGACGCTCGATGATACTCCAGCAAATCGTGTTCATGCGATTTCTCTCATCGCCTGAAAAGAAAACCAAGATTTCGATACAATAGGTGCTTCGTATATATATGAGTTGGAATCGATGATTATTCCAGTTCTCGCTCGTATGGAGCATGAGTGAGTGCGTCTTGATGGTGAAAAAATGACAGATATTTGAGTGAGAGTAGCTCATGCAAAACAAAAAACAGAGACCGAGATCTATGGGCTTGTATGAGAGTCATTTAATATTGCGAGTCCTAAACAAATTCAAGAAATTTTTCAAAAACTTGGCATCCTACTCACGAAAAAAAATAAAACTGGTTATTCAGTAGATGTTGATGTTCTCGAAGAGATAGCAAAAACTCATGACATTGCCAGACTTATACTCGAGCATCGGACACTTGCGAAATTAGAATCCACGTACGTCTCGACGCTTTTAAAGGCCGTTGACTCGAAAACAGGGCGTATTCATACGACGTATGATTCACTCGGTGCGAGTACTGGTCGCATGTCGAGTAATGATCCCAATCTCCAAAATATTCCTACAGGTGATGGATATGCGCATGAAATCAAGTCATGTTTTATCCCCACGAACGGTAATATTTTCCTCGTTGCAGACTATTCTCAGATTGAACTTCGTGTTCTTGCCTTTCTTTCAGGTGATCAAAACTTGATTTCGGCATTTCAGAATCATGAAGATATCCACATGCGTACTGCCAAATTTCTTTTTGGAGAAAATGAGACGATATCGAGTGGACAGAGACGTATCGCCAAAAGCGTGAATTTTTGAGTGATCTATGGAATTACGGGATTTGGACTTTCAAAAACACTTGAATGTTCCCCGTGGGAAGCAAAGACATATATAGATGCCTTTTATACAAAGTACCCATGAGTTCGCATTTACTACGATATGCTTCTTGAGACTGGAAGACAAAATGGATACGTTGAAACGTATTTTGGTCGCAGACGCAATATTCCCGGACTCTCCGATGCAAATAAAATGGTGCGAGCTTTTTCAGAAAGGGAGGCGATGAATATGCCTATTCAGTGAACGGCCGCTGATATTCTCAAAATTGCCATGATCGATATTGATGCAAAAATTCGGGAGAAATGACTCAAGGGAAAGATGATTCTTCAGGTTCATGATGAGCTTGTTTTTGATATTCCACCGAATGAAAAAGCGATTTTTGAAACACTTGTCCGTGAAAGCATGGAAAATGTTTTAGAAAATTTCGGTACACCCCTTCATAAAAATTTTCCACTGACAGTAGATATCCATGTTTGAGATAATTGGGCAGATACGAAAGGATAATTTGATTGCATTTTTCGAAAAAATTCCTATACTTTCTCTTATATATGCTCTATCTTCCACTCCTCAATCTCCTTTTTCTCATCATCCTCTATCGGATACATAAAAAGGTTTTTATTGTTGCGACGATTATTGAATGTGTTCTCAATTTTGGAGGTATGATTTATATCTATCAAAATTTTGCTCGGGCAGATAACCAGTTTCTCTACCTTCTTGTCCTTTTTTGAGCCGGTGCAGTGATAGCACTTGTTGCGTTTTTTATAGCTGTTTTCGCTAATCATAGAAATCTTTATTTGCATGAATAAATTTGATACCCTTTTTTTTGGGCAATACATCTCCAGTGAAGAAAAGATAGAAAAAGTATTTCATCGTCATTTTTTTGTGATTGTAGAAGACATGATTGTTTGGTCATTTTTCGCAGTACTACTTCCGATTTTTCTCTATAGTCAAAATGTTTTTACTGTACAAAGCCTCATTTCTTCAGTCTATTTTTCTCTTTTTCTTCTCGGAATCTACGGAATTCTTATGTACAAGATCTTTGACTGGTATGCTGACGTGTGGATAGCGACAGAGTCTACTATCATTGCTGTAAAATGGCGGTGGTTTACCTCAACCTTACTCTACATTCCATATAAGAAAATTGAGTGAATCGAAGTACGTACTCATTCATGGATGGCAGCTCTTTTTCAGATGTCAGATGTGGTAATTAAGCTCCCATGACAAGAAGAATTTTCTCTTTCCAGCGCGAAAAATTCCAGTGAAATCACTGAATTTCTCCAGGAAGTTGCCAAGTGATGACACGGAGGGAAGGATGGAGACAAAGAGCCCTTTAATATCCTCGTAAATGCCCTCTCTGATGTCGTAAAGTGACATCTTACGACCCAATGAAAGACCTATATTACTCGTGACTATGTCGAAAAACTTGATACCACCCTCTCAAAAGGAAAATCGATAGATCTCAGGACTCCAGATGAAAAAATAATTATCGAGAATTGGAAAACAGAGTATAGTCCTCATAATGATGAAGATCTCCCTGAAGATAATCATGAAAATAAACATCATTAATTTTTTACTACTTTTTCCTATGAAAACAGAAATTATCATCCATGCTTCTGATTATGCTATCGAGTCAGAGAGCATTGGATATCTGGTCAAAAAAAACATCGAGTGAAAACTTGATATATATATCAAAAAACATAACAAATGAGAAACGCCTGTTCGACTCGAACTTTCACTGGAACGGGAGAAAAATCATAAAGCAAAAGGAAAGTTAGTTATTTCTTTTTCTTCACATGCATGGAGGTCTGAACGGGAAGATTTTGATAATGTTCAGGATCTTGTGAACCATCTTTTTACTCATATAAAAGACCAACTTTCCTCTAAATAATAATCGGCTGGAGAATTTACTTTCATTTTCTTTTCTCATGACTATCATCCTTTGAATCCTGTTGACATTTATTGTTTTCTTGATTGTTGTCCTCATCCACGAGCTTTGACATTTTGCTACCGCCCGATGGACAGGTATGAAAGTCGAAGAGTTTGGTTTTGGTATTCCGCCTCGAATTAAAAAAGTATGGCGTGATAAAAAAGGGACTGATTATACCTTTAATTCGCTTCCCATCGGATGATTCGTTCGTATCCTTGGAGAAGATTCGCAAAGTCTCGATAAGGACAAACCAGGAGCATTCATGACGAAAAAATGGCCAGCAAGAGTGCTGGTCCTTATAGCTGGGGTGACTATGAATTTCTTTCTTGCATGGATTATTTTTAGCTGACTTTTTATGTTTGGTGCTCGTCCTGTGACCATATCTCCCTTTTCGGATGAACCTACCGGATCAGTATTTATACCATCATTTACGGAGGCTCGAGATATGTGATTTGTTTCCTATAGTGGCATTATACTCTCGCCACTCACAGGAAGTGCAGCATATATGGCTGGAATTCGAGAAGGAGATATCCTCCTCTCTATCGATGGAAAAGATAAAAAAACTCGAGAGGAAATCATAGAGATGATTCGAGAAAATCGACCACTTGATATCATGGTTTTACGTGATGCAAATGTCGTTCCTATGACGCTTATTCCAGACAAGGGAAAAGTAGGAATGTATATAAATTATCAAGATCTCAAAGTCGATGAATCTTTTGTCATCAAAAAATCAATTCCTTCATCCCTTGTATCATGAGCAAAGGAAACATATGCAACGAGTGTTTTGACGCTTTGATTTCTCGGACAAATCATCCAAAAAACCTTTGTCCCAAAAGATGATAAAGAGCGGGCATCAGCTCGAGAACTTCTCTCAGGTCCAGTAGGTGTCGGAACGACTTTTGTAAATATGGTGAAAGCAAAAGTACCAATTTCATTGATATTTCTCGTTATTGCGCTTCTTTCAGTGAATCTCTGAGTAGTAAATATCCTCCCTTTTCCAGCTCTCGACGGAGGTCGTATTGTAACGACTACGATTTTTTCGATTCTTTCATATTTCCCGAAAGCGTCTAGTGCGTTTGCGATTTTTGAAAGAATGTTTCACTTGATAGGATTTATTTTTCTTCTTTTTCTGATGCTTATGATTACTGGTATAGATATCTCTCGACTTTTTTCTTAACTTCTTCCTATGCAAGTATTTGGTTTATTTTCTCTTCTATTTGGCATTCTTGTGGTTGCTTACCCAAAATTTCTTGCCTACCTCGTAGGTGGATTTTTTATGTTTATCGGACTCAGTATACTTATGACTTCTTATATGATGAGACCGAGATGAACGATAAAGCCATCTTGGAATATCGGAGGATACGAAATTGTTAAACGTAAATAATCATGCTCATGGGCACCATTTCGGCATTTATGAGTGTTCTCATCATCCTCCTTCCTATCTATTTATGGTGATATGGTATGAGCATGGCACTGTGATACCACTGGAATCGTATCCGCTTTTTAATGGGAATTTTTCTTTCAGGGATTTCTGTATTTCTTCTTTATTTTCTCGAAAAAAATAGAGAAGAAACTTTTTGAGATGCACTTTTTTTTCTGGGCTGATTTCTCATATTTCTTCTGAGTGTTGTGATGATTCTTACTCATTTTGGATCACCATTTGCGCGTGGCTTTTTGAGACGCATTGTTTCATGACATGTTGTTATTGTCTTTGTTTTGTCGGCACTTTCTTTTCTTTTCCTCACACTGTTTCCATCGCTCCCTATTTTTCCAACACTTTTTTCGACATTTCTTATTTCGTCACTTTTTGAGGAATCTTCCAAGCACCTTATAAGCATATGACTTACGGGGCATGATTATCGATTTTCACGTACGGATATTCTGACATTTACCCTTTTCTCCGTTCTTGGATTCGTCTTTTCTGAAAATATTATCTACCTACTTCTCTATGATGCGCCACCGTTTGAGTGGGTGTATCGATCCTTGTTCACTTTGATTGCTCATGTTTTTTCGGCATCAGTTTGTGCTTACTTCTGGTGGAAGGCACTTTCATATAATCTCTTTTCATGTAAGTATATAATATATTTTACCTGAGGATTTCTTTTGGCACTCGTGACTCATATAGTTTATAATATCCTGGTAGAAGAGGGACTTACAGCATTACTCATGATATTTACTGTTATTTCGTATATGACTATGATTGTCCTTTTTTCGAGAAAATAAAATTTTCTTTTTTTTATTAAGAAAATTTTAATATTCATCTGTAGTATGCTCGCGGTATAAAAAATAGTATTTTACTTTTTAATTTTTTTTATTATGCGCTCGCGTATTTTCTACATTCTCGTTTTTCTCGGGTCTTTCTCTTTTTCTTTTTTGAGTGTGCCATTTAGTCACTGAGCATCGGTCGTTCCTCGTGATGAACTTCGTGTTGAGATGATGCTTTCTGCAAACTCAAACGATACGAGTAGCACTCCAAAGGTGGTTACTGCTACTGGGAACGCTCCTGCATTTCTCGTCGATGGAATATATGGCGTACCTTATGCCAAATTTTCTGGAACCTGAGGACTTCGTGTAACGACAGGGTGGAACGGTACTAGTACAGATAATTTTACAGTAAGTTTTTGGGTAAAAGTAAAAAAATCAGAACTTCCCACGATGACAGGGGCTACATATCCAGCAGCTTCCGTTCCTCCTATCGGATGGGTGTCAGGAGTATCGACACAATATTTATCTACTGTTTTCTCGACACAACTTTCTCAAGATATCAATACTCTCGGTTTTCGTATTCGTAGTGATTATAAGTGTGGTGTTGGATGAAAGTCTCATAGGCCATTTTATTATTATCTTGATGCCATAAATAATCCCACAACCCTTATCGACTGTTCTCGTCTTTCGGATGAAAAATGGCATGTAGTTATTCTCAGAAGGTACAATAAAGTTTTAAATATTCGTATCGATGATCAAGAAGTTTATAATGCGATAAATGACATGACTATTTGAAAAACTATATGAATTGGTCAACACCTTCTCCTCGCTGATACAGGAGCACTTGCATATGGACTCGGACAAGACCCTCGCATGACGAATAACTTTTCTTATTTCCGTTCCGGACTTTTTGGATTCAGACTCTATAGTCGATATCTTACCGATGCTGAAATACTCGCTCTCTCTGAAGAGTTCCAGTGAGCACAAAGCGACATCGTTTGAGTCGGAAATACTGTTATCGGACTCGAATGATATACTCGTCCGTTCTTGAAATTTACACTCAAGAATATTCCACTTTCTCTCGATAAATGATCAGTAGAATATCAGTATAGCTCGAGTGGAAATATATTTCTTCCTATTGATGTACTCAGTATCTCAAATATTTCCACGGATACAGGATCTCTTGCTTACAGATTTTCTCTGGATATGACTGGTATTTCGGATGGAAATATTACCGTTACGCTCAGAGTAAAAACGGGAACATCGTTTCAGAATATCGGAACTATTAAGTTTATTAAAAGTGATACGACCTTTTCAATTACGGTAAATCAACCAGATACACTTCTGAGTTCATCAAAAATACTTTCAGCAATAAGGAGCACCGGATGAGTATTGTCTATGTCACTCACGAGATGAAATATTTGCGATTGAACACTTGTTTTCGAAGAATATAGCGAACTGCTCTTTACTTCAAAGATTGATAATGCACAAAGAGTTTGCTATAAATCATACTTTGCAGGAGTTGGAAGAACCATATATAAGCTTTCAGATCCGATACAAGGAATAAATAGTGTGAGTAACACCTCTTTGACGGCTAAAATATTTGATGATTATACGTACTGGACAAAAAGTAATTATCCACGATTCAATGATACTGCGACACTGGTTCTCGACCTCCTATGAGTTAGTGCGGCATCGACGAATGGTACAATAAATGGCGTAACACTCACAGATATAAACGGAGATGGACTTGTCGACTTTCTCTATAGTCGAAATGACCCAGTCAGACGCTCTATCATTATCAATAACGGAAATTATACTTTCAAAATTGCTTATAAATGTGCGATTGATGGAACCATGTATTATGGTGATTGTGCTGATCTTACTCGATAACTTTTTCTTGTATGAAAAAAATGCTTTTTCTCATAAGTGCTCTTATTGCATGCCTTTTTTGGAGCACGAATACATATGCACTTTCGAACTCTTTGGTATGAATAGAAACATACCCATGAAAAATGGACACAAGGAACGTAAATTGACTTGGAAAAAATGTGACTACTGATTTTTTCGCTTGAGCTCTCTCATTTCATTTTCCGATGAGTTTTCCAGAAGGATCAAGAGGTATGACTCCAAAACTTACACTTTCTTATTCATCCAATAATTCTGATGCATTCTCACCTTATGGATATGGTTTTTCGCTCTCACTCAAGCGTATTACACGTAATGCAAAAAAATGAGTCAGCGAACTCTATGAAGGAAAAGAATTTGTAGTCTGATGAAATGATCTCATTCCTCTCGATGGAAATCCTCATTCTTTCCGATCAAAAGATGGAGAAGATGGTAATCTCTATATTCTGTCTGGATCGACTTTTATCGTGATGACCAAAGAATGAAAAAAAGAATATTATGGAAGTACACGTTTTTCACGTATAGCATGAACGGAAGATGAAAGTAAAATTTATGCATGGCTTCTGGATAGAGAAGAAGATAATTTCGGCCATCGGATTGACTACTCATATTTTCTCGATGGAGGACAGCCATATGTCGATACTATTTCCTACGGACATAATCCTCTCACTGGAAAAGCGCTCTATCAGATTCGTTTTTCCTACGAGGAAAAGACAGCATCTTCTCTGAGCTATCGAACTCAATTTGAGATTAGTACGAAAAAAGTACTTTCTCGAGTTTCACTATTTGTGGATGATACCTATGTTCGTGAATATGCATTTTCCTATGATACCCTTGCGAGCCCAGCGTCTCATCTGATAAGCATCGAAGAAAGAGTAGATAACGAAACACTTCCCCCCATGACTTTCTCATATGGAAGCGGGCAGTATAGTCATATGATACAGGTGATTGATAATCATCGTGGGTGAAGAGTCATATCCTCTTATGCGCCCTCAACTATGTACCGATGAGAAGATGGGGAACTTCAAAATAAAAATCTTCCATTTGTAGTAAATACTCTTATACGTCAGGTATTCGAAGATACGGTTACGGGTATAAATAAAGAAGAATCGTATTCGTATGGATCATGACATTACTATTTTGATGAAAAAGATATTTGGGGACGTGAATACGTCGGATTTTGAAAAGTAACTATCGAAGATGAAAGTCTTAGGACTGATATGTATTTTCATCAAAGTGAAAATACTGATAAAGTACCAGAAAAATTTGATGACCATATTAGAAAAAAATGAAGAGTGTATAAAACAGAGCTTTTTGACAAGAAAACCAAAAAAATTCTTTCTCGAGAGCTCACTCAGTTTGCCATGAAAGATAGCCCAAATCTGAGAAAGTATATCTATCCGTTACTCAGGATATCTTCAGTTTTTGATATAAACGGAAACCATATAGATACCGCTACACGCTCCGAGATAGACGATATTTGAAATGTAGTGAAAGAAGAAAATCTTTGATTTGTCAGACTCAATACCCCAGGGTATGAGTATACCGATATTCCTGGCGATACATCGGTAACTCTCCGTACTTTTACTTCCAATTTCTCGAAAAATCTCTTTGGTTTTATGACTTCTGAACAGTTATTTGGCTTTAATAATGAGCTTTTATCTGAAACACGATATGAATATGATTATACGGCATCATGACTGACTCTGTGACTTATGACTAGCAAAGTAACTGTGAACGTTGTATCGAATGAAGAGACA
>JANOWM010000112.1:0-25789 GCA_031417875.1 Candidatus Altimarinota bacterium | reverse complement strand
GATTTCTATCTCCAAAGTATAGCACGTACCCTTTCAGTATCGAAAGATTCCCTTTACATGGAGTATAGAAAGACAAAAATGAAACGTTTTAGTTCCCCTTTTCAAAGAAGCCAAAATTCTGCACAAGCAGAAGATAAAAATGACTTTACTTTATCTCTTGGAGACCGTATTACGGGCTATATTTACCGGTATCAATTTTTAGATTTGTTTTTTCAGGAATTTCGATATACTCATTCAGATTTGACAGAAATCGAAGGGGTATCTCTTCTAGAGAAAATGCTTACAAATAAGCTTGAGGAAAATGATAGAGAGTACTTGAAGGTACTAGATCTTTCTCTCGAAGAAAATGAGGAAAACAATACGCAAGATCATATCAAAAAAACATTTTTTGATTGTATCAAAAGGCTTCATTTTCTCCTCCTCGAAAAAGAAAAAGAGCATCGACTCGCTCATGTACAAACGACGGATACCGAGTATCTTTCAATCCAAACAGAACTTATACAAAAAGCCAAATCCCTCGGACTTAAGTAGTTATTATTTTTTAGTTATTTTTCATGCCAAAGGCCAAAAAACCTCTACACGATGATTCACAAATCGAAGAAATAGATCTTTCACGGATTGATCCTGATAATATCGCTATTTCTGGTATCCCTGTCGAACATGATATAGGAGAAAAAAAAGAACGTCATAAAAAAGTCGCATGAGATTTTGATGATTCAAAGGAAAATAGCTCATCTGAGGATGAGACTGAAGATGATTTCGAAGATGACTTCGAGGATGATTTCGAAGATGACTTCGAGGACACTGATGAAGAAGATGGTGACGGGGAGAAAAAAACAAATTATAAGTGACCAAAAGATTTTTTTACTGACAAAAGAAGAAAGAAAAATCTCAAAAAATTTATCGATGTGACGGTTCCTGAGGAATTCCTCGAATGACTTACTGATAATCTCAAGCTTCTCCTCAAAAAGTGAAAATCCGAATGAAAACTCGTCTATGATGAAGTTATATCAGCCCTTCCACCATGAGATGATATTGAGATGATGGATGAAGTATTTTCACGACTTGCGAAGCTCCATATTGATCTCGTGGATTCTCTTGATGCAGACGATATGTTTAAGGATGCCTGAAAGAAGAAAGATGAGATCGATCTCTCAGAAATATCAGATGATTCTATCCGAATGTATCTCAATGAGATTGGACGATTCCCTCTTATCGATGCGGAAGAAGAGGTAAGGCTCGGTCATCTTATCCAAAAATGAGACCAAGAAGCACGACGAAGTCTCGCTGAGGCTAATCTTCGCCTCGTTGTTTCGATCGCAAAGAAATATATGTGACGATGACTCGGACTCCTTGATCTCGTCCAGGAGTGAAACGTCTGACTTTTTCGAGCGGTAGACAAGTTTGATCCAGATAGAGGATTCAAGTTTTCTACCTACGCTACTTGGTGGATTCGTCAATGAGTAACTCGTGCGATTGCCGATCAGGCACGTACTATCCGCGTGCCGGTTCATATGGTTGAAACAATTAATAAGTTTAATCATACCTATCGAAGACTTACACAGGAACTTGCGCGTGAGCCACTCATGGAAGAGCTTGCGCTCGAGCTCGAGATGGATGTACGAAAAGTACGTCAAATCATGAGAATTTCCCAAGATATCCTTTCACTTGATTCTCCTGTATGATGAGAAGAAGATACAACTCTTGGAGACTTTGTCGAAGATGATAAATATCTAACACCTGAAAAGGCCACTAATCTCTCGATTCTTAAAGAAAATCTTTATGAGATGCTCGATTTTTTGACTCCTCGAGAGAAAAAAATTATCGTTATGCGATTTGGACTTGATGGATGAGATATGCACACACTTGAGGAAGTTGGAAAAGAATTTTGAGTTACCCGTGAGCGTGTTCGTCAAATTGAAGCCAAAACACTTGAAAAGCTGAGAACTCATCCAAGTGCCGATAGAATCAGATTTTTTCACTAAAAAAAAGAGCCATCAGGCTCTTTTTTTTATGTATTGACGGGAATGAGAGACTCTATTTCCTTTGATTTTTTTTCTTTTTTCATTTTTGAGAGTTCATCTACTGAGTTTTGTACAGCAAGTGTCGTGAGAGTTGTTTCTATGGTTCCCAGGCCATCCAAAGAGGCATCTCTTTGCTCGATAAAGTATGCTTTCATTTTTTCTGCGTGGGCCTTTTCTCGCATCATACGTTCACCATCTTCGTATGCAGTGGCCTCGAGGCCTGAGAATCGTTCTTTCTCAGTTTTATAACCAAGAGCTTCCTCGAGCTTCGATTCATGAACTTTATCAATATGAGCGATCATCGTATCAATTTTTTCGATAGATGCTTCAACAAATGATCTTGGATACTCAAAAAGAGTAATTTCTTTGGAACTATCAGTAACTACTGGAGTCATTTACTCTTGATGAGCATCTCATCAAATAAGGCTACTAAACACGGCATTTTCTGTGACTAATTGTGTAGATGGCTCTAGTATAGGCTCTGGCGTAACAACTGATGTTTCTGTTATTGGAACAAGAGGAGCATCTGCATCTTCAGCTACAGTTGCTTCCTTTGTAGGAGCACTTTCTGAAACAATCAGGAGTTCATCACCATCTTGCGCGGTATTGGTAGTTACCGCAGGGGTGTCTGGAAGTACGGGCTGTGGTATGACAGGTGCTTCTGTCATGATAGATCATTCATTCACTGTTTCTATAATAGGAGGAGTTACTATAGCAAGTGGATCACTGCCTTGTCCAGTAGATCATCCTTGGCTTCATCCAGACTGAGGATTTCCTGTTCATCCACTTGATTGAGAGGATCCAGAAGTTGCAGAGACTCCACCGTCTTGAGGAGCTGATGCTTTATTTATGAGATCGTCGAAGAGTCACATAAGAAGAAAGTTATTAAGTACGTATAGAGACTACCATATTTTTTATGTATATGCAAATTTCTGAACTCTTTTGTTATTTTCCTATTTTTCCTTATACTCACATGACACAATTTTTACAGATTTCATGTCATTTGTTCATCTCCACACACATACACATTATAGCTTCCAAAAGGCGCTTTCAGATCCTTTAAAACTCGCGAAAAGAGCCAAAGAACTCGGCCAAACGGCTATTGCGATTACGGATACCGGAAATATGTACGGTGCTTTTGAATTTTATGAAGCATGCAAAAAAAATGACATAAAACCCATTATTGGTGTCGAATTTCAAATATCAAAAAAATGACGGGCATCGAGAGAAAAAGATAACGAACTTTTTGAAATCGTTCTTCTCGCAAAAAATATCGCTGGATATCATAACCTCATCGAACTCGTTACGGCCTCACATGTTGAGTGATATTATAACGGCATTCCTCGTATCGATTTTGAACTTCTCGAGAAATACTCTTGAGATATTATTGCCATATCTGGATCTATGTACTCGGAAATATGACAACATATTATCACGGGGAAAGATGATGAGTTTATCAAAGAACGAATAGATTACTACGTGAATACATTTGGTCATGAAAATTATTTCCTCGAGCTCGAACATCATCCTGATAAGCCCATGCAAAATATGATTAATGAAACTATTTTGCGACTTTCCAAAAAATACAACTATGAATATGTTGCGACGAATAATGCTTACTATACTTATCTCGATGATGCTCCCGTCCAGGACATGATTTCCTGTGTTGCCCTTTCCCGAGAACTGGATGATCCAGATCGACCGACGCTCATGAATGGCGATTATTCTGTCCGTCCTTCGGGAGAAATGGAAGAATTATTTATAGAATATCCGAAAGCTATAGAAAATACAGAAAAAATAGCATCAATGATTGATCTTTCTATCGACTATGGAGGCTATAAAATCCCGAAATTTCCACTCTCAATCGAAGAAGAAAAAGAGTACTCTCTTTTTCTTACATCAGGAGATTCTCATTCTCAAAAACTCTCGGAGGAAGAATGGATGCTACGAAAAATATGTATCGAAGGACTCGATTTACGATATAATTTTTGACTCAATGTATCACAAAGACATTTTCTCATAGAAAAAATACAAAGAAAGGATGAAGAGAAAAAAATTTCTGAAATGACCGTAGAAGAATTGCATTTATTTGCAAAAAAGTCCTATTCAGAGCCAAAAAAAGACCTTATTGCTTCATTTGATGCTGACAAACAAGATATTATCGAACGACTTGAATATGAGCTCGCTGTCGTTGACCTTATGGGATTTAATGGCTATTTTTGTATTGTCGCAGACTTTATTCGGTATGCAAAAACGCATGATATTCCTGTCTGACCAGGTCGTGGTTCTGCAGCCGGAGCTATACTTGCCTATCTTTCAGGAATTACGGATATAGATCCTCTTAAGTATGGACTCCTTTTTGAACGATTTTTAAATCCTGCTCGTGTCACCATGCCTGATATCGATGTGGATTTCTCTGATGAATGAAGAGATAAGGTGCTATCATACGTTCGAGATAAATATGGAAATGATCACGTCACCCAAGTGTGCACGTTTTGAACCCTTGCAGCCCGTGCTGCCGTCAAAGATGCAGGACGAGCTTTGGGTATTCCATTTGCGATGATGAATGATTTTGCGAAATTGATACCCAGTCGACCTGGAATTACTCTCGAAGAAGCACTCGAAGAATCATCGGAACTCAAAAAGACTTGCGAATGAGATGAGAAATTTCGAAAAGTGATGGATGCTGCCATACGACTTGAATGAACTGTTCGACAACTGTGAGTTCATGCTTGTGCAGTCATTATTGCACCAGAACCGATGAAACACTTTTGCCCACTCCAGCCACCACCAAAAGATCCGACTATTACGGTGACACAGTTCTCTGCCTGACCACTGGAAGCACTTGGACTTCTGAAAATGGATTTCCTCGGGCTTCGAAATCTTGCCATCCTCTCTCGTGCAGTTAAGATTGTCTATGAGGTTCATGGTACCAAGATAGACCTTCTCAAAATTGATTATGAAGATCCGAAAGTACTGGAACTTTTTGGTGAATGAGATATGATGTGAGTTTTTCAGTTTGAGTCGGCGGGGATGAGACGATACCTCAAAGACCTCAAGCCTTCCTCTTTTGAAGATCTGATCGCGATGGTATCACTTTATCGACCTGGTCCGATGCAATATATTCCAGAATTTATCGATAGAAAGTTTGGGCGAAAAATTGTAGAATATCCACATCCATCACTCGAAGAAATTTTGAAACCAACTTATGGAATTGCTGTTTATCAAGAACAAATTATGCAATTGGTTCAAGCATTTGCAGGTTTTTCCCTCGGAGAAGCTGATATACTCCGTCGTGCTATCGGAAAGAAAAAATACGAGCTTCTCATGGAGCAACGTGAAAAATTCATCATAGCTGCAACGTCAGGATGACATGATAAGAAACTTGCGACCTATATTTTTGATGATATTATCGAACCATTTGCAGGATATGGATTTAACAAATCCCATGCTGCTTGTTACTCTATGATCGCCTATCAGACAGGATTTATGAAAAAGTACTATCCGACAGAATTTATGACGGCACTGATGATCTCGGACGAAGGTGATATCGATAGAATCAAGATGGAGATGGAAGAAGCTCGTGCGAAATGAATCAAAATCCTTCCGCCAGATATCAATGAGTCACGCAGGCACTTTACTTTTATCGATAACTCACATATACGTTTTGGGCTTTCTGCTCTCAAATGAATCGGAGATGGTCCGATCGATACTATTCGGACTTCTGTAAAAGAAAGGAAATTTACGACTATTGCTGACTTTATCGAGCGAACAGGATGAGATGTGATCAATAAAAAAGCTCTTGAGGCACTCATATACTCGGGAGCTCTCGATTCCTTTTGAGACCGTGCTTCTCTGCTTGCCAGTGTCGTAAAAATGGGCGCATATCAAAAAGAGATTGAAGAAAAAGAGAATACTTCTCAAATGTGATTTTTTGATATGGAAAGAACTATTTCCACAGAAAATGAGTTTACACTCAATGAAGCATCGCCCCTTTCCTTTGAAGATCGTATGAAGTGAGAAAAAATGACCATTGGATATCCGGTTTCGGGCCATCCACTCGATGGGCTATCAGAATTTATCCATAAGAAATCAAAAAATATCGGAAATATTTACCAATGGATAGAAAAAAAAGATCAAAAATTGGATCTTTTGACAGATGAGATATGAGAAAATGACGAAGGAGATCAGCAAAATTCATCATTCATTGATCGGGAAGAAAAAAATGAAACCGTACAGGCAACGCTCATATGACTGGTTCATGATGTACGAAAGATTCAAACAAAGACAGGCGGCATGATGCTCATAGCGACTCTTGAGAGTGCTGAATTTACCTTTCGTCTCACGATATTCTCTCGAGATTATGAACTTTATGCTCCAAAAGTAGAAGAAGATAAAATCCTCGTCATCGATGGAAGACTCAAATTTGATAACGAACGAGATGAAATATCCATATCGCCTGGTACTTGATTTGGAAAAAAATGAGCCTCTCCAGATGCGATAAAATCTTTTACGATAACGAGCTTTCGTCATCTCGCACTTTCTTCATGACTCGTAGAAGCTACAGATTTATCAAAAAATATGAATATAGATACTTTTCATACTATTGAATCACATGAAAAATATCTGATTGATATTCCACTCTTTTGGAAAAAAGAGGATCTTCTCGATCTCAAAGATTTTCTCGAAAAATCAACCGTTTGACTTATTCCTATATGGATAAGAATTTCTGGGAGGGAAAAAGATACAAAATTTACGATAGAAAATACCAAGCAGCTGAAAGAATGGGTGAGAAAGCGAGGGGGATAGTTTTTTTAAGAAAGATTTAATATTTCTTTTTGACATTCTTCTCCTTTCCCCTATACTCCGTTCACAATTTCTTTTCCCGAGGAGCATATATTTCGTATATAGACCGCTTCTCCCCTACTAGAAGCAGAATATTTAGAGGCTTAACTATGTAATTATAGACGGATTTTCTCTCTTTTGTTTCTATATTTACCCGAAGAAATCCATACTTTTTACTTGTTTAGCCCATTTTTTCTATGTCTTTTTCTACCCTCGATATCCGCCCGGAGATTGTCTCGGCACTTACAGTCCTTGGCTACCATGAACCAACAGAAGTCCAAGCTCAAGTGATTCCACTTGCACTCGCATGAAAAAATATCGTCGTCCAGTCCCATACAGGTTCTGGAAAAACTGCTGCATTTGTCATTCCAGCACTTAATCGTGTGGATACTGAAAAACGTACACCACAAGTCCTTATCCTCGAGCCAACTCGTGAACTCGCGATGCAAACTCGTGATGAAGTTTTTAATATTTCTCGCAATATGCGTATGGGATCTCTCGCCGTCTTTGGTGGATCTCCTATCTGGAAACAAATCGAAGGCCTCAGGGCTGGTCCTCAGGTGATCATCGCGACTCCAGGACGACTCGCTGATATGATCGAACGACGAGCTATCGATCTTCGTGATATTACCACACTGGTTATCGATGAGGTCGATCAGATGATGGATATGGGATTTTCTCAGGCGGTAGTCGATATCTGGAAGCAGCTCACTGGACTTAAACAAGTGCTCACATTTTCCGCGACCTATACTCGGGAAATTACAGGAATGCTCGATACATATATTCACGGAGGATATGAGTCACTTATTCTCTCGAAAACAGCAACCGTCGATACTATCAATCACGTATTTATGCGAATAGGCATCAGAGATAAGTATCCACTTCTCAAAAAAACACTTGAGCGTTTTCCTGAAGCAAAAGTAATGGTTTTTACTGCACGAAAACACGAAACAGAAGAGCTCGAACGATATCTTTTTCGAGATGGGTTTTCCGCAGCTTTCATCCACGGAGATATGTTTCAGCGAGATCGTATCAAGGCACTCAAGTCATTTAAGGACGGACATATTCGTATATTTATCGGAACAGATGTCGCGAGTCGAGGACTCAATCTCAATAATATCGACCTCGTGATCAACTACCATGTTCCACACGACCCAGAGTCATATATCCATCGTATCGGTCGTACTGGTCGCGCCGGAGCAGATGGACACGCTATAATGTACGTTTCTTCAGAAGAAACTCGTCAGCTTCAGCGTATCGAACGTATGCATAAGATAGAGATCACAGAAGTAGATGTGGAAGGTGCTATCATTCCTCGTCAGCGAGATACTCGCCCACCTCGTCGTGAATGAAGTAGTGGTGGAGGCGGATATCGTGGACGTTCATCTGGATGAGGAAGTGGAGGCGGATACAGAGGAGGAAGTTCTAGTTGAGGAAGTGGAGGATATCGATGAAGTAGTCCTTCATCTGGGGATGGTGGCTACCGTGGAGGTAATTCCAGTGGAGGAAGTAGCGGGTATCGTGGAGGAGGTTCATCCGGAGGTGGTGGATATCGAAGTGATCGTCCATCTGGATGATATGAAGGAACTCGTCGGGATGCATCTGAAAGAGCGCCACGTGAAGGTGGATATGATTCACGTCCACCACGACCACCACGTGAGGGTGGATACCGAGGATATCGTGATGAAGGAGCAGCACGCCCACCACGAAAAGATGAGAACCAAAACTAATTCATAAATACCACTTATATGCACCGGAGAATTCTCGCAGAGAAAGTAAAATGACTTTTTCTGCTTCTCAAAAAGGATCCTTCTATCCATAATATGATGAGACTCCCATGAGTTATTCGGATGCTCCTTGGGATTATTTGTGTCATTCTTGGAATTATTGGCATGATTACACCATTACCTATTTGAATAATATTTCTTGCGATCTGAATGTCATTTATAGTTTGAATGACGAAAACAAGAGCAATCTTTGTTCGCTTTATACACTTTTCGCGACTAAATATACTTTACGCAAAGTTTCATATCTGGTATCAAAATAGAAGAAATAAAAGATCTTCCATGTAATTATACTCTTAGTAATCCACGAAATCCCCTACTCGCATAGTAAGAATCTGCACCATTGTGGTATACAAATATTTGTCCATATCGATAATCGCAAAAGATTGCCCCTCAGAGTTTCCGTATTTCTGGGGGTGTTTTTATCCAGCTCGATGTTTTCATATCAAAATTTCCGAGATTTTGTAATTTTCGATATTCCCCTTCGGTCAAGAGCTCGACACCCATAGAAGTTGCCATATCTATGACGTTATTCTTTGGTTTGTGTTCTTTTCTTGATGTGAGGGCTTCATGATCATAACAAAAACTTCGGCGATCAATAGGACTTTCCACTGAGCAATCAAAAAAAATATATTCACCTGTTTTCATATCGTGGTCTACGACATCTGGCTCTCCGCCAGTTTTTTCCATTTCGTGAAGGATAGAGAGTTTCTCAGGATGATCCTCCAGTTTTGTTTGTAGTTGAGACCAGAGAATATCTCTATGTCGGTTCATATTTTTCTCAAAACGAACTTTGAGTATATCGAGGAGTTCCCTCGTCTCTTCTGTCGAGAGTTCTTTTTTATGAGTATGCGAGGTATTCATATAGTTTTGATGCTAAGAGAAAATATCTACTTTAATATTATATGTTTTTACTTATTTATCAATAACATCTTCAAGAGTAAGTTTGGTTTTTATAGACCTATAATTTCTCCGAGATGCTTTGTTATATCATTTTCTTCGAGTTTTTTCCGAAACTCAGTGATTTTTTCTGGAGAATGTTCCCTGTGAAAATCTATAAAATCAAGAAATCTATCGTGGAGTGCGATAATATCGACCTTCCAATTCCCTCTCTCATAGAAAGGTTGTCAAAAGATGTTAGTGCTTATAGTATTTACCGAAGAGAGAACATCTTTCCATCCGAAAACGGGAAATCAGAGATCCCATGGAATGCATCTATCTCACTGAAAAAGATAAACGAGCATGGTACTATTTTCGATAATGGTTTTTTCTCCTATGGCTTTCTCTTGTGAAAAGAGATTAGTGAGCCAAAAGATAAGGTGTCGTCATGAGTCCCTATGAGTGATACAGATATTACTGGATTGTTCACTCGAAGAAACAGAGTCTATCAAGAATTCCATGAGCCCATTATTATCCTCGAATAATTTTTGTGCATAGGAGTTATATCTCCCATTATCTTTGTTTTTAGCTGGATTCCTAAAACTACCCTCTTCTTGTATTCGAGAACAAGGAACACAAGGATTTGAAATACAATCATTTATTCTCTGGCATATGAGGCGTGCTGATTCTATCGCTCGGAGCAATGGACTCGTAAGTATGTGAGCTTTTATTCCCTGTAAGAGATCTCCTTTTAGGAGTGAACTTAATCATCAAGCTTCTGTGATATGTTCATCATCACTTCCTGGTGGACCTCAGGGCGTATCACTTACGGCCTCTCCATGTCGAGTAACTATAAATACGGTTTTGATTTCTGCCATACGCCGAAGCTCGAGGGTTCATTCATTCATGGATTTTGCAATGATATTTTTTAGCTCATCATTTTGGCCAGATGCTCACCGGAGTGAGTCATAGTCTTTTTCAATTCACTGTATCTGATCTATTATATTTTTCCATCGATGAATATACTCTTTGTACCTACTACTTCTATTTAGGGAGACATCGGGATATGTTTTCTTTGGGAGAATAGCGAGAGGATTATAAGTATCTTCGAGTATTTCGAGGAATATAGAGAGGGCATCTCTATCAAAATATCCTCAGTTGCCCCAGTCTTTAAGAGTTTCTATTATTTTCTGTGGGTGATTTGAATATGCTGAATAAAGTGCCTCGTATGATCGGATAATGACATATATTCTCGACTCTATTGGGATTTTACTTTTACTCAGTCCAAATGGATATCCAGTACCATGCATAGTCTCCTGCCGAGTCATGAGATGAGATTGCACCAGACTGAGTACTGACCTCTGAATAACTCATCATAATACTTCATCCATTTTTTGCGGGAGTTTTCCTCAAGAAAATTCATTATTTCCAGCATGCTCGAGAGTGATCATTCGACAAATGTCTACCGATTGCTGACAGGCAGTTATCATTTTTTTTGATGGTTCTACCGTATATTCTCAGAGTACACGTTCGATGAAGTGTCCATAGTCTCTTTCTTGTATATGATATTCCGCTCCATCTTCATATCAGCGAATAACACCGCTATGATCTCAGGCAATATCAAAATAGGCATCTTCTATCTTTTTAATACATATACCAATAGCTGGGTATATGATGTTTTTAAGATGTGATCATTTGAATTTACTCGTTTTTCCCGTATCTCATCTATCAACAGAAATCTTATATCTTGCTTTCTTATCAAAGATATCGAGAGTTGTATGATAAAAGTGCGCCTCTTTTTTTGAATTTTTTCCTGATTCTTCCTTCTCCCATCGATGAGAGAAGATTTCTTCATTGCTTGCTTCTGAAACTATAAGAATCCGCATAGGGCCAAATATTTCCTCGAGCCATCCGATCATATCCAAATGAGAGTCAGGGTATGATTCAGTCTGGATTATTTTTGCGGCATTCTCGAGTCGCTCCTCTATTCTTCTTTTGCTTTCGTTTTGAATACTGAGAGTGAGAAGTGGAGTAAGGAGGGGTATATATTTTTGTGGGAATTTTTGAGTGAAGTCAGGATTGATTGATTCTAAATAGGTACTTATAGCATGCCTTCAGTGGGATGTATCTTGAAAATCATCTCCATAATAGTGTCGTATGAGTTCGACAGCCTGATAAAAATACCCTTCTTTTTTTTCAGAAATGTTATCATCGTGATAGAGTTTTACGAGGAAAAATAGAGCCTGGATCCGTATGGTTTGTTCTTCGTGAGATACCACACAATTGACACATAAAAGAAATGAATTTATAGCTAGATCTCTGTATGCCTGCTTCTCAAATACATCATCATTACGCCTATTATGCTGTCCACCCGTTCCCTTGAGATGGCAATATGCGTCATAGGCATCTTTTCATGATTCAAAGAATGATTCTATAGATCATGTGATTGGAGGATTTTTCTCGTTAATGATAGTTGATTGAAGATTCATATTTTGTCTTGGTTTTGTCCGTTTTCTAGAAACAGGTTCTCTATAAGCTAGTGACCTCATTCGATTTTATTTCATTTTCTTTAAAAATATATGATCAAGTTTAAAAGTTTTCCCCGCCGTGATATTACCGATTTTATAGATGACTCATTCCTGCAATATGAATGATGAATTCTTTTTTCTGGAGAGGAGATTTCTGTCAAAAATCTACATATTCGTTGGGTTTTACTGAGATCTGATCAAACGCTCTATGAATTCACCCAAATTCTTTTATTTGCAGAGGATAGAAAATCTTTCTGAAAAGAAAATTTCCATATCTGCGATAGGATACATGATGTGATTTCTTATCTCAAGTGAGGTCAGAAGAGTCATATTTATATGAAAGTACTTTTGATAGTTACGAAGTACCTTGATGGAATCAAAAGATTCTTCTCTAAGAACCGTATGCAAGGATTATCATCTTGTCGACAACTTTTTGAATGAGTATTTATCGCCATTATACGTGAGGTGCATTTTATAAAACTCGAAATGTGTTAATTGGAAAGTCTTTTTATTATTCCGATAGGAATTGCTTCATCTTTCTCCAGTCGGAGGTAGTATTGCGTTATTCACCCTGAACATGAGAGTGAAAGTTCTAATCAGAAATATTCCTGCGCCAGTCTCTTGATAGGAAGTACTACTTTTCCGAGAATCTCATTTTTGTTTTGCGAATATGTAGAAACAGGAAGTTTGGTATTTGGTACTTCCTTTCAGATATTTTCCATGAGTATTTTGAGCATATCGATAGTGGTGTTTTGTGAATGTATTTCTTTTGAAGTGAGCTTCACTCACTTTATATAAATGCGTCGTCCAATCGTATCAAGAAGTATTCAGGTGGCTTCCTTTTTAATAATGGTATCGTATTTTCCATTATATGACTTTCCCAGCGTATCTGTAAAGAACACATCTCATTCTCTCGCATAGGGAGAAAATATCTTTTCCGAAATAAATTGTTCGATCTGTATACCCTCTGAAGTATATCCATCGATCCAGGATGCATAATCAAGTAATGCGCTATATCCATCATTATTCAGTTTCTCTAAAACTTTTTGGATGGTTTCTTGGCTTTTTCACTTTCTCATAACAAACAAGAGACTCCCTCAAATTTTTCATGAATTGAATGGAATTATGCCTATTTCTTCATCTTCGAATTGTCGAAAGTGATAGAAGAAATACTGAAATGCCAGGAATAATCTATTTTGTTTTTGATGAGAAAAACTGAGTAGTCCTGCTTTTTGTACAGTTTCAATAAACTTTCCTACAGAATATTCTCTATCCTGAGTATCCCATAATTCCTCGAACCCACTCAGTATTTTCATATTAATTTCATCTATTTCAGAGCGCAGAGAATCGTTTTCATAGCTCTGGAAGAAGTCGAAGAGAATAGTCTTATCATTCTCAGTGATTTTTGATAAATGAAGAATAGTTTCCTTCATTCTTAGTGCTATTCGTTTTTTTTCATCTCTTTCCTGTTGTCTTGTGGCAGTGATGTCACTGAACCGATATGGTAATCCTGCAAATATGACGCCATAGTCTATCGGAAGATCGCTTGATTCTTGAGTGTTTAGAGAGAAGAAATTGGCAAGTGAGTCTTTATAGATGGTGAGATGGATTGGTACGTGGATATCTGTATTTTCATCGTTCATTATATTGCCACCATGTGTCTTTATGTGGTTGCATTCTTGAGAGAAATGGACTATGGGGAATGGCATACTTTCAGCCATGATAGCATAATTGCTAGCGCCAACGCTTTTTCCTCTGGAAATGCAGTTAGAGAGTCGTAAACTGAAGTCATATATTTCATCTTGAAGTTCTCCATAAAGCGAAAGTTCTTGGAGTTGCAATATCTTTGGATCCAACTTTCCTACCACGATGTACATAAGAAACGTCAGTAGTACTGACATGGTACTCGAGGATGCAAAACCATGTCAAGAAGGAATCTCTGAAAGAAAGTCTATTTCAAGTCATCCAGTATGATTATTTTTTATGAGAAAATCTTCGAGAAACTGAGAAATATTCTCGGATCCGTCACCCGTAAATATAGGGAGTATATCAGGTTTAAAAATACCCTCTTTAATAGAATATCATTTCATGGTTCAAAATGTCACTTTTCCAGATCCATTCATATTTGCCCCGCAGTAGATCTTCGTAGGGATCTTCTGCTTGATTCGGATGACACTAATGCCATGAGAGATATCAGATCACCAGGTCAGGACATTGTGTCCACTGAGTACAATATTTCTCCCTTGGAAGAAATCCTTGTAGATATTTTCATCCTTCTCTTCTCATCGGCGGAAATTTTTTAATCCATCATTTAATCCAATTCACTCGAGGGATCTCTTAGTAGTCATTCGTAAGTAAGATTACATATCTTGAACAAAACGGAAGTTACAAATTTAGAAGGAGGTATATTTTACCTTTTTATTTTTATATAGCAATTCTATTTTTCTTTGCTAGGTGAGGATTTTTTCATTGTCCTCGTTTTGTCTTTTTTTCTTAAAAAAAAGATTGTATAGTCGATAGTGAATCTTTCAAGATTTATATGCACAATTCTTTCATTTTTATCTCTACTAAACTTTATGCATAGCGAGCAACAGTTCCTGTGATGTTAGATTCTAATTCTAGCCTTGTCACAACTTTGCGAACGATAAATCTATAGAATGGTATTATCGATTACAGCATTCATAGAGATAAATGGGATAGTGACGAATAATCTTGAAAGATTTCTTTTTACACAATACCTCCTTCCACAAGTATGCAATTCATATTCTACAATCATATTAGTAAATCTGACAGATATGGATTTAAGCAGAAATATATAAAACGAAAGAAGGGTGTATAAAGCATTCAGTGATAAAGACTTTGCGTAGACAGAATTTACTCTTTTAAAAACCTTATTATGGAAGAAATGATAAAAAATAACTTTTCGTGAAAAATGCGAAAAAATATTACATCCCGATTGTTCGGCGTTTTGCTGATTATAGTATATGTAATTGGATTGGTTAAGTGGGCTGATGCCACTGTTTCGTGAAATCTTGGACATACACTCTCCGGAGCTAATAATAACTTTATAAATCTCTCGAATTCAGGCGCCTACCAGGTAAATTATTCTCTCAGTGGCACACTAGATATCAGTGATACAATCAGGCTTACGGCAAATGACGGTTCTGGAAATACCCTGTCGTGATCTTTCGTATCCCTCTCTTGATGAGAATCATCTGGATTTCTTCTTATGGATTTTAGTAACTCTTTTGTGGAATGACTTATCTCATTTACAGCAGTAGTCTATACCTGAGGGATTGCAAATCAAGTGTCTGCATCTGGAATGACACTTGTTGCTACACTCGATAAATATCCACCGATAGTAAGCCTTATTGGCTCAGGCACTATGACGGTTGCACAATGATGAATATATTATGAGTCCTGAGCTATATGGACAGACACCCTCGATGGAAGTGGAACTCTGCTGGTTGCGAATTCATGAAGTGTGAATACTGCAACTATCGGAAGTTATCTTCTCCAGTACAGGAAAACTGATATCTCATGAAATAGTTCTTCCACCATATCTCGTACAGTAAATGTAGTTTCGACACTTGATACGACTGTGCCGATCGTGAGCGTTAGTTCTCATGCAAGTGGAGCTGTTGTTGTGGGCATTCCTACACTCTTTTGACTGGTATCAGACACATGATGAGTTGCAAATGTGCGGGTAAATGGGAACCTCGCAACACTGGGCTCATGAACATGGTCTATAGTATTACCGAGTTTAGTACCATGATCAAATAATCTGAGTATTGTTGCAACAGATGTCTCAGGAAATACAGGATCAACATCCGTCGTTTTAAACCGAGTTTCATCCACCTCAAATATTAACTCTACACTCTCAGGATCAAATAGTGTTATAGTTACTTTTTCTACTGATCTTTTTGGAACCGGCATCATTCACTACGGAACAAATCCATGAATACTTAATCTCAGTATTACCGGATCAAGTCCAGGAACTACTCATACATCTTTGCTCACATGACTCGCAGGGAATACAAATTACTATTTTACTGTACAAGGTCAATGAGGGCTTGTCTCGGCTATTCAAGAGTTTAAGACTCCGAGCGCTCTAAGTAATGTTTTCTCAGGATCAATCACCATAACTGGTCCAATCTATCTCAGCTGATCGAGCTTAACCGGGGTTACATTCTCTGGAAGTGGAAATATCTGACTTCTCAGTGTCACATCCAATGGATCATCACTGACATTTCCAACGAATTCACTGAAGATACTCGCTTCATGAGGTAACTGGAATGGAATAATACAACCACCCGAAATGACGAGTTATTCTGTAGGAATGCTGGTGCCTGGGTATGGATTTACCTGAACAGCATACCAGATTGGAAATCCGTACACAGAACTTGTTTTTTCATGACAACTTGCAACCGTGAGTGTACGATTAGGCGGAGCATTATCAGGTCAAACTATCAAAGTATTCCGATCGATAAATCAAGGCGTGACATATATAGATTATTCTACATGTGTTGTAACTCTTGGATGAGACTGTATCTTTACTACTAATCAGCTCTCACTCTTTGCTTTTGCCATGCCTGCAGACACTGTGCCAAATATATTTAGCTTTTCTTCTCTCACAAACGCTGAACTTTCTACCCAGTATACTTCGAACACTATTGTTGTATCTGGCATTACCACACAGACGGCTATATCTGTGAGTGGATGAGAGTACTCTATCAATGGAGCATCATTTACGACACTCAGTGGCGTAGTACAACTTTGAGATTCCATCATGCTCAGATCTTTGTCTTCACCATCGTATGGTACCAGCAATAACACAACACTTACCATTGGGTGAATCACATGAATATTGAGCATTACGACAAAATCAGCACCAAGTGGTTGATGATGAGGAGGTGGTGGTAATGGTGGTTGATGATGAGGAGGTGGCGCAATGCCCGCTGATGTTTGTATCGGTGGAGATTTTTCTCCAACCTACTATGATAGACTTTGTATGGCAACGGCAGGAAATATTATTACTGGTATCGTTGCAGGATCTTTCAATATTCCAGCAGTTTTTATCAATAATATTGCTGACGTCAATTTCCGAGATATTAATGGAGATTGGGCAAGGGATTATATCCTCCGACTCGTTACTCGTGGAATTATCGATAACTCGAATTTCTATCGCGGAGATGATGGACTCACTCGCGCAGAGTTTCTCAAGATAGTTATCCGTACTACCGGATGGGAACTACCACTATCAAACACATCTCTTCCATTTAAAGATATTGTCATGAATGGCTGGTATGAACCATATGTTTCTCTTGCACTCTCGAGATGACTTATCCGAAATGCTCAGTATTTTCGTCCACATGATTCTATTACCCGGGCTGAAGCGACAAAAATTCTCATGATTGCACTCGGTGTTACCGTCAGTGAACCAAGTACTATGACGTTTATCGATGTTAATAAAAACTCTGATCTTGCCAAATATATTGAGGCAGCAAAATTTCTCAATATCCTTTCCGGTCAAATGAGAAATGGGAAACGCATATTTCGTCCGAATGATTCCATCACACGTTCCGAGATAGCGAAAGTGGTGGCAAATGCATTTGGCCTTTAGACGAGAGCTCACTTATTTCCTTACCTTTTCTGCATATGTATCTATGAGAAGAAAATAAGGGGAATCGAAAGCGCCATAAGCGTATTCGAGTTCCTCCGTAACGATGAATCGAAATAAATTTCCAGTAATTTCTTATAACTTTAACTTTTCAACTTATGCACACACAAAACAAGATCTCGAAGAAGACGGCAATGAATCTTGAGTCAATGAGAATGGATCAGGAGAAGAGACATCAAGAACAGAAAGAGGGTACCCAAACACCAGGAAATGGAAATGATAGAAAATCCGCACAAGTCGGAACATGGTAGATCCAGTCGATGGTTATATTTTTTTAATTTTTATACTTATGAAAAGCTTATCTAATGAGGAAATCAAAAAAAACTTCTTAGCTGGTGATGGTGATGATCCAAAGAAAGAATTTCCACCAGAACCGATTGTAAAGTCGTAATTATTCTGTTGGTATAAAAAAATCCCTCTGATAGTCGGAGGGATTTTCTTGGTTCTAGTATGATGAAAATTTTATGGTGGACCTGCCGGGGCTCGAACCCGGGACCTAAGGATTAAGAGTCCTGCGCTCTACCAACTGAGCTACAGATCCACATAGAGAGTGGCTGAAATATAGCGAATTTTTATGAGAAATCAAGTCTTTTTCTCAATATATGTTGTTTCGCTATCGTTTCGAATAGGAGAAGTATCAGAAAGAGTCCGCAAAGCCTGAGAGTATAATCTTCTTTTGTGAGTGTTATTTCTTCTTTTTCCCTTTGAAAGGTAGTTTGGAGTTTTTTCCCGAGATTATAAAAATCATCTTTATTTTTTACATGGGTATAGTTTCATCCAGTCTTCTCTGCGAGAGTCATGAGGAGTTTTTCATCAAAAGAGGATCATGTGCCCTCACTCAAAGATGATGAACTGAGAGATCAAGTGAGAGTTCCTATTCCTATAGGAAAGATGGGAATACGTTTTGAAATGAAGGCATCAATAACAGAAAGAGGATCAGATCAGATATTCACGCGCCCATCAGTAAAAAGGAGTACAGATATTGTTTCATGAGTACTTGAGTCTTTGACAGTCTCGAGTGCAAGTAAGAGGGCATCTCATATGGCCGTTCATGAAAGTCACGGAAGTTCTTGTTTTATAGTATAGGGATTTATATTTTCTAATAGAGCTCCCAGTCATGAAAAATCATCAGTAAATGGAGAGAGGACAAATGCCTTTCATGCAAATACTATGAGTCATATTTCACTATTTTCTTCTGTTGTTAGAAAAGTATGAATTGTATCTTTTGCTTTTTTTAGCCTATTTGGAAGTATATCTTCCGCGAGCATGGATCTAGAAATATCGAGAATAATAATTATCTTTTCCTTTTGGAAGGAAATAGTTTTTTTGAGAATCTCTCTTTGTGGTAAAGCGAAGATCAAAAAAAGTATAGTGATAAGAATAAAACGAATTATCCACAGTCATACCTGTAGTTTACTCATAGAAAGATTTTTCTTGAGGATGTTATTTGGAATACTATATCCATACTTTTCCCTGAAAAAAACGATCCAAATAATAAAAGTAATCGGTATAAAAATGAGCATGAATGGGTACTGGAGTGAGAGCATTTTATAGATCAGTCAAAAGAGTATTATTCACTGTTAGAGTAGTTAACTTTTTTAATAGATACGTTCTCTCATCTATTGTGAGCACTTTTCACTGGTAGAGGGTATCTTCGAGATTTTGTATCTCCACCAGGAGTTCCTGGTACGAAAGATATGAACTAATCTCTCTCACTGTGTGGGAAGATGAGTGCTTCGGAGCATGTGAATGTTCTATGTAGTCTTTTAATCTATCGAGTAGTTTTTCCTCGAAATTGTCTTCTTCCTTGGTTGGAAATATGATAGAAAATGTTTCTCACTTATTTTTAAAATTTTTATTTTTCTTATAGAAAAGACGCATCACTCATATTCATAGAACCCCAAGAATAATCAAAAACATTGCCTGGAAAATCCCCTTTCACCAAGGAGCTCATTCCCACCAAATAATCGATGCCTGAAATAATAGTTCTTCCACACAAAGAGTATATAAAACTTGGGCCTAATAGCAAGACTAACCATATATCCATGGCGCCAGAAATCGTAGTATGTACTGGAAGAGAAAGAGTATTACGAGACCTATCATGATATTTATTCCCCAGCTTTTGAGACTTGATTTTGCCTTCGCATCTTCTCCACCCGCGAGACTCCAAGCGATACCGAGCCCGACGATCGCAAGAACTCAAAATACGAGGGTAATGTTTACGAGATAACGTATGATTTGTGCAAATATTTGTTGAAAGCTTCAGAGTCAAGGTTGAATCTCACAAACATATTTCTTTTCAGCAATATTAACTCATTTGCATTCACCATCATCTATTGTAAATTCTGTTGAGTTTCATTTATCGTCCACTTTTGTAGGACCTGCCGAGTAGATACATTTACACTTTGCACCAGGAATTATTTCGGTAGTCGTGACTTTTATTGAAGCTCATTTATTGAATGAACTCGCTGATTTTTGAGATGAATCCGCTGTATTATTTGTTTGCTCTGAAAGTCGTTGAGCCTCAAGTTTATCGAATGATACATCAGTTGATGGAGTTGAGCTCGTATTTCATCCAATTTGACTGTTTTGTAAAGGGGTAATTGTTTCTGATGTAAGAGGAAGTGATCAGCTTACATTTCTATCCACAGATTCATAAATTACTCGACCTCAACCAGCATCACTGCATATATTATTGTCATCAGGAATACATCCTGAAGTTTCTCAATATATTGTCGTTATTATTCAAAACGAAAAAAGAAATGCGATGCCAAGAAGTATTTTTTTCATATCCTAAAGTGTAAATTTGATAATATCTGTCAAAAATGAAAGAGTAGCTATGAGAATGAGCCCAGCAATACAGGTATTGATAACGATGGATTTTCATTTTTTCATACGCTCTTCGTCTCATCCTGACGTGATATAGTGATATGCTCACCAAATAAGGAAAAATATCGCGATAGGAGCTGCAAAGAATATAGCAATTCCGACAATCCTATTTCCAATATAAGGAACATAATTCTGAAAGTCGCCATCCGCGATAAGGCGTGACCATCATTCCATGAATCCGACGAATACGAGCCCGAAAGTTCCATAGAGTATTCTGTTTTTTCATTGTTTTCGGATTTCTTCATCACCAGAAGATACAATCATACGGAAGAGTCCCCAGGTAAACATAAGCACCGCAACGGCAAATATAAAAACTCGAAAAAAAGCAATAATTCCGCCGAAGATACCGTCAAAGCCATAGCTATCCCAAAAATTAAATGATCCAGAAGTTTGGGACCATGGGGTGTTGTCAGGGAGAACGTTTCATCATTTTTCTGCCGGCAAAAATACACTATAGAGTGCACCAGGAATATTGAGAAAAAGAAATCCTGTCAGCGCATAAATAAGCTGCTTTTTCTGAGATTTGATCTTATCTTCAGTATCTGAATGAACGATTAGCATAACTCCGATCATTACCAGTGAGATAAGCGCAATTCATGAAATAAACATCTTTGCGATGCCGAGGATCTTATATCCAAGTCACTGAAGTATGGTGATGCCATTTCCCGAACTTACTGGGACAGTAATCGATGGGCCAGTGAGATTTCATTCTCATGGAATAGTGAGAGATCACGCAAAAGATGGAAACACTTCAGTAAAACACGTGAGACCAATAAAAATGAGAGCGAGTGTGAGAAGTATTTTTTTCGACATGGGGTGATAGTACTCGAAAATAGAATGATTACAAGATAATTACTCAGAAGCGAGATCTTCTTTAAACCCATCAATAAGGGCATTAATACGAGCCTTCTCTACGCTCTTATCGATTCATACGACAATACTTTGTTCTTCGTATGTGAGTGCTTCTTTGCGAGTTTGATATTCGTGTTCGAGTGCTTCTTTTCTTGAGGTGATGCTTGCGAGTTTATTTTGTCGTTCTTTGATAGCTCATTTTTCTTCTTCATCGAGTTTTTTCATCTCCTCGATAAGTTTAGCGATGAGTTCTTGGATACGCCCATTTCCTCCTACTCAGGATGTTCATAAAGGAGCTCAAATTTCTATAGATGAATGTGGTATAGCATCTGAAAAAACGAGTGTTTCTAATGGTTCCTCGATTTTTGGAATCTCATTTTGAATCTCAGTAGTTGCCACTATCTCGACGGGAACATCAGGCGTTCACATCAGTGAAAATATTCAGTCTCCGACAGGCTTATTTTCTTCTTCACTTTGGACTTTTTCTTCGACTTTAGCTTCTTCGGTCTGAGTCTCTTCATGGTGATCTTCGATATCATGAATATGAAAATCAATGGCAGGAATCCCTCCGATGTCTATAGAGTCAATTGCCGTAGCCGTTCATCCCTGAACCATGGCAATCGAAGAAGATGGATCTTCGCTTACTCCACTATCGATGAGGTGTATTTCTTCAGCACCTGCTGTACTTGGTGTTTCTGCTGGAGGAACGTCAGTTTTTATCTCGTCCTTTGGCACCTCTTCTGCTTTTCCTATATCTGAAAAATCAATATCTCATCCGATATCAAATGAAACATCACTTCCAGTATTATTGGCAGTATCCGTTTCCTTACCAGTCACAGCTGGTGCGATAGGGTCGTTCTTTGGATCATACGCCTTTTCGACTTTTTTTGGTGAGTCTGGCGATTTTATTTCAGGATTGTCCAAAAGAGCTGTGGGAGTATCCTTGTCAAGGAAAATGTTATCAAATAGTCACATAGAAAAAGAATAAGAGATGCCTTTACTCTACCATAATAAAATTTATTTTGCAAATAAATGAACAGCGAATATAGTAAAGAGAGATTTTTCTCATTTTCTTATGAAATACCTTCTTCAGTTTCTTTGTACAGCGCTTGTTATCATGATAATCTCAAAAAACATTACATGAATTACGCTCGAATCATGATACGTAAGTGCACTTATTTTTTCAGTTATACTCGCAATTGTCAATCTGATTCTCGGAACATTCTTACGTATCGTAACACTTCCACTAAAAATCCTGACACTGTGAGCATTTTCTTTTGTTATTATGCTTATCATTGTACGGGTTGCTGATGAATTAGTCCCAGGAGTTACGATTTCTTGAATTCTTCCCTATTTGGTAATCTCATTTTCTAGTAGTATTATTACGCTTATTTTTAAACTTTTTCGTTAAATGTTTCCTGAAAATCCTCTTATTCCCTTGTTTTTGAGAGGTCTATCGATACAACGGTGGAATACCTTTCCCAGACTTCAAAATATTACCACCCTTGATCACCTTGGTTTTGTGGCACATATCGGAATTCTTCTTATCGATATGCTCGAAGAAAAAGAATGAAAAAAATATAACCGATGACTATTTCTCAAAAAAGTCCTCTTTTCCTGATTGTTCACTTTTATTTACTCTGATATCAATTCAGAAGTCAAAGAACGAATCCAAGAAAAAAATCCATCCATATATTCCCTCCTCGAAGAAAATATAGAGAAAAATATAACGGATATGGACATGGATGAGGATATAAAACAAGACATTATTTCGACAAAAAAAACAACACCTGAAGATGAGATACTTACTTTTTCAAAACTCTGGGCTTCATACTACGAAATTTACCATAATTCCCTCGTTTACGAGGATGCATATGATCGTATCCTGAAAAATATCATCTTAAAAAGTGAAAAGAAAGAATTTGCTCTTTTCCTCACTTATCTTCCACTTGAACCGAAAAAAGAAATATCAAAAGTAAAGTATCTGCTCGTGATTCATAGGCTTGCCTCGAGCTTTCGCTGGAATCGCTTGGTTCGTAGGTATCCTGTATCGGTTTTATCTCATACGGTACTTATCACCTTTTTTACGTATCTACTCGCTTGTGAGGAAAAAGTAGATGAAAACACTATGAGTGATATGTTCCTCACAGCACTTTTTCACGATATACCAGAATCTATCACATGAGATATTATCACTCCGACGAAAAAAAGTGTGAATGGACTCGAAAGCATCATAGAGTCTATCGAAGAAGATATGGTACATGAACATCTTCTCTCTTTTATTCGTGAATTCTCATTTCATGAAGTGTATACGCGTAAAATGCTCAAACCCTGGAAAGAGCTCAACTGAAAGATAGTAAAAAAAGCAGATACTATCTCTGCGTACTATGAGGCAGCTTTGGAGTCTCCCTATAGTGAAGATTTTCAGAAGACACAAGATACGCTCGAGAAAATCATAAAACAAGTCTCTTAAAACTTTATGTACACTCTTATCTTTCTCTTTTTTCTCATTTTTTTTCTTGTAGGTGCTGTTTTTATGTATTTCAAATATCGTCGTATCTATAAAGCGATGAATGACTTATCAGCAAACCTCGATAAGCGAGTGGATGAAAAAACGATCGAATACAATGAACTGATAAATAAACAAAAAGATTTTATCTCTATCATTTCTCATGAAATCAAATCCCCTTTGGCATCGGCTATTTTTCAGTCTGATAGCATCATCGAAGATCTCGAAAAAGAAAAATTATCGTGAGAAGCTCTTCTCTCTGAGCAAAAGCTCCTCCATGAACAAATCATACGAACATCGAGTATTTTAACAAAACTCTTTTCCGTCGAGTATTCTGATCGTCGTGAAGTTCATCTTTTTCGGGAAGATATCTTTTTCCCAGGATTTCTCGAACATGAGATAGAGCTCTTTTCCCGTGGACATCCGAATGTGCGTTTTATTTCGGAAATTTCAAAAGATATGGAATTCTTTTCTATCGATAAAATTCAATTTCAGCAAGTTCTCACAAATCTTCTCGACAATGCTGTAAAATTTACAAAAAAACAATCAAATCCAACGATCTCGCTTTCGGGAAAAATGCATGGAAAAAAGTGAGAAATTACCATCGAAGACAATGGAAAATGATTTCTAGGCATCAAAACAAAAGATATCTTCGATAAATATGCAACGGGAAATCATGGAACTATTGGCCTCTGAATGTGACTCTACCTTTGTAAAAAAATAATTGCTCTTCATGGTGGAACGATTACGGCAGGTCGCTCTGAAAAATATAAATGAGCAAAATTTACTATTAGAATTCCAAAAAAGTAGATTATTCGAGGATATAGCCGTGATTGTAGAGAGTTTTGAGTGAGAAGTCAGGACCTATTTTTTTCCGAAGTTTTGAAAGAGTCACATTAATAGTATTGTCTGATACATCTTCCAGGTTTTGTCACCCCCAGATATAGGTAATGAGGCGATCACGCTTTATGAGCATTCCCTGCTCACGCAGAAAAAGTTCAAGTATGAGGGATTCTTTGCGAGTAAGGTACATTTTGTGAGCTCATATTTGCGTTTCCCGGGTTTCTGGATCAAAAATAATATTTTTAAAGTAGATATTTTCAGCCGAGAGAAGAACCTTTGGTCGTCTCATAAGAGCACGTATGCGGGCTATGAGCTCTTCTGGTACAAAGGGTTTTACCATATAATCATCAGCTCAAATATTGAGTCCATATACTACTTTTTCACTGTCACCATATCCTGAAATGATGAGAATTGGAGCGACAGATAGATGCACCTTTCGCAGCCACTCGATAATACTAAAGCCACTCCCATCACCGAGTGATACATCGATAATGTAGAATTCAGATTTTGCATCTCCTTTTTTCATGAATTCACGATAGCCATAGTAATCACTCACCGCGTATCCTTGCCCTTCGAGTTTTTTCTTGATCTTTGAGCCAAGAACTTTTTCATCATCAATAACAGTGACATGCATATAATGGAAAGTTAGAAAGTAACAAGTGCGATTATATGGACAATTATTAAATATTTGTTAATAATTAAAAGATTTTTAGTTATTTTAAAATTTAACTATATATTGTCAAGTGAAAATCTCTATTTTTTCGTCATGTCGAATGATAGTGAGATATCTTGCTCTGTTTGTTCCTGTCATGCTCTAAGTATATCAGTTCCTGTCATTCCTGCGTACCCATGTACCCGTCATCCTGAGGCACGAAGGATCCATGATTTCTTTCACTTTTTCTATGACTTTATGAATATGGATATTTTACTTTTCTATCCTGGATTGCTTCGTACCT